>NZ_BAAGVN010000298.1:0-11157 GCF_054780855.1 Pseudaeromonas pectinilytica | reverse complement strand
TTGGTATCCATAGCGGGCACCTCAGTCCAGCGAACTTACTGCAAGTATAGATTGCCCCAACACGTAAAGGGAACAGCGCCCATAAAACCGCTTCTGTTAATCCGTTTGCTTCATTCTTTGCCGTCCGGCAATTAGTCTTTATTAAAGAGAAAATATGTTAGTTAATATTAGCAATACCCTTTGCGTATCCAAGCATTCTGCGTTGCAGAATGAAAAATGGATCTGCTATGAACCCTGTGAAAATATCAACAATAAAAAGCGCCAAGCATGGAAACGCATTACAGGTATGATGTCCGCCTGTGGTATGCACTCCTGGTTAGCAACTAATTATCCAGAATCGGGTAATGCCAACGCTTTTTTATCCATAGCCAAATGTTAAGTTAAATTTCAGATCCTCTCTGTTTTCTGCTTTTATTTTTACATTCCGCTTATCTGTTTCAATATATGTCAGTTGGTTGCTTCGTTTTTTCGGCCGCTACGTGCTACGTAAAACCCTATTAAGCCACTGACATCTATATCGCCTGCGTCGAACTCGATGCCGTCACCTCCGTACCTCTTGATTAAAACTCGTCCCTCAACACATGAGCCGTGGACAACGCTCGACGTTCCCGTTGTAATGAACCGTACCGCCAACCGGTGATAGCGTGATTGCGCATTTCTAGAGTCGAGAGGTTAATTCCATGGATGCAGGCTCCCAAGCTTCCACCTTGAACATCAATGAACCTTGGTCACAGGTGATTTGGCGCCACATGCGCGCTCATCCCCTGACCGCAACCAGTTTAGCCCTGGCCTTGGCCGTTGTGCTCCTTCTCCTGTTACAGAGCATCATCATGATCCTCAGCGGCAATATCAGCCCGGGAACTCGTTACGGCATCCTGGGTGGATTGGCTGGCTTTGCGACCACTGCGCTCGGAGCATTACCGGCGCTCGTACTACGTTCGGTCCCCCAACGCATTGAAGATGCCATGTTAGGCTTTGCCGCCGGCATGATGCTGGCAGCCAGCGCGTTTTCATTGCTATTACCTGGGCTCGACGCCGCCGAAGCATTAACGGGCAGTGGTGGCTGGGCGGCGGCTATCGTGGTCGCGGGAATGGCGCTGGGGGTTTTGTTGATGCTGGGTCTGGATGAGTTTACCCCTCATGAACATGACAAAACCGGCCCTTGTGGTCCGGGCTATGAGCACTGCTCCCGGGTGTGGCTGTTCGTGTTCGCTATCGCGTTACACAATCTGCCCGAGGGGATGGCCATCGGTGTCAGTTTCTCGCAGGGGGATATGTCCGTCGGCTTACCACTGACCAGCGCCATTGCGCTGCAAGATATTCCCGAAGGGCTCGCCGTCGCTCTGGCCCTCTGTGCAGCGGGTTTCAAACCCCCGTTCGCGGTTTTAGTGGCTATCGGCAGCGGTTTACTTGAACCACTGGGAGCCCTACTGGGCATTGGCCTGGCTAGTGGCATGCCGATGGCTTATCCCATTGGCCTGGGATTGGCAGCCGGAGCCATGCTATTTGTCGTCTCCCACGAGGTGATTCCGGAAACCCATCGCAACGGACATCAAACATTCGCCACGCTAGGATTGATGGCCGGTTTTGCCCTGATGATGACGCTGGACACAGCGCTGGGCTAACGCCACAGCTCAGTCTGCAGCAACCAGCGCCTCCAGCTCGAGGCGGCTGGTTTCTCGGGTATCCACCTTGATAAACGCCGCCTGTTCCTGAGCTACGAATGCTACCTCCTGCACCCCGGGTTGCTGCTGCAAACGCAGTTGCAATGCCTTCAGCTGGCCGGAGGGTGCAGCAGGAAGCGCCAGACGTATAGATTTGACATAGGCAGGCTCCGGCATAGGCCTGGCAATAAGCCACCACAACAGAGCCAGCATAGCTGCAAATAAAAAGACAACACTGCTTCCGGCCATGCCTAACAGGTATCCACCCAGACTGCCGCCGACACCAACCCCTAAAAATTGCGCGGTCGAGTAGATGCCCATGGCGGTGCCCTTAAAACCGGCCGGTGCTTCCTTGCTAACCAGTGAAGGCAACAAAGCTTCCATCAGGTTAAAGGCAATAAAGAATAGTTGCATGCCGATCAACAACCCAACCCACTCACTCCCCGCGCCCCAGAGCATCAGTTCGCAGCCAAATAACAGCAGAATGGTACCCAGGAAGACCCGCCGCATACGACGAAACTTTTCGGCATAGATGATGATGGGTAGAACGGGCAAGAAGGAGATCAGCATGGTCCACAAATAGGCCTGCCATTGTTCAGTCCGTACCATACCGGCGGATTCCAGTGCCTCAGGCAAGGCAATAAAACTGCTCATCAGCAACACATGCAAACAAAAGATGCCCAGATTCAGCCGTAACAAACGAGGTCGAGTCAGAACATGCAGAACACCACTGGAAACCAGGGCCGATTCCCGATCCAGCTGATGAGCGGCCGGCTGCGGTACCAGAAATAGCACCACGCCGATGGCCAGAATGGCCAGAGCGGCAATCGCCCAAAACAAAAAGGAGACGCCGAAACTGCGCGCTAAAATCGGCCCCACGATCATGGCCACGGCAAACGTCACCCCAAAACTCATGCCAATGATCGCCATGGCTTTGGATCTATGCTGTTCACGGGTGAGATCGGAAAGTAATGCCATCACGGCTGCTGATATCGCTCCCGCGCCCTGCAAAGAGCGACCGAGAATAATGCCCCAGATGGAATCGGCCAGTGCGGCGACCACACTACCCAACGCAAACAACAGCAATCCGCCGACAATGACCAATCGACGGCCTTGTCGATCCGACAGAAATCCCAGCGGGATCTGGCACAGCGCCTGGGTAAAGCCGTAGACCCCGATGGCGATCCCGATCAGTGCTGGCGTGGCACCCGGGAGCTCATGGCCATAGGTCGTCAACACTGGCAACACCATGAACATCCCCAGCATGCGCAACGCAAATAACAAGCCCAAGCCCCAGGTTGCACGCAACTCGCGGCCAGTCATTCGATCATCATGCATATGAATCAATCCAGGTTAACTGCGGAGCTTTCACCTCGTACCGGTTACTCGCAATCGGCTGTGCCGCTATCTCGGTAACTATCGATCGCGGTAAAACAACAGGCGGCCTTGAGGCCGCCTGGCAAACAAACTAGCCTGTTATTTCAGTAAGGTAAATAACTCGCCTCCCATCCCGCTACCTTGGACATCGACCGACATCATCAGGCTCAGGCTAGTGATGGCCACAATCGAGAAGATAAACAGCTGCCGCGCCCAAACTCTGTCATCTGTAACCTGAAAGCCTTTCCACGCCATCACCAGCCAGATCAGACTGACCAAGGTCGCGACAGTGAAATAGAACAAACCGGCATGACCACTAAAGGTCAGCATGACAGTAGCCAGCGCAAACGCCATGATGTAGCGAAGAATATGGCTCTTGGTCAGGGCGATGCCCTTTTTCACCGGCAGTACCGGAATCGCCGCCGCCTGGTAATCCTTGAAGCGGAAAATGGCAATCGCATAGGAATGGGGCATCTGCCACAAACTGAAAATCAGCAGTAGGATCAGGGCTCCGCTATCGAATTCATTGCTGACCGCACAATACCCGATCACCGGTGGCGTAGCGCCCGACAAGCTGCCAACCAGGGTTCCGTAGACGGAACGCCGCTTGAGCCACAGCGTGTACAACCCGACATACACCACGAAGCCCAAACCACCGAGCGCCGCCGATAACGGATTCACCCAGTAGAGCAACGCCACTCCGACGACTCCCAGACCGGTTGCATATCCCAGCGAGGCCCGAGGACCAATCAATCCCTGCACCAGCACCCGATTCCGGGTCCGCTCCATCAGGCAATCAATATCCCGGTCGATGTAGTTGTTAAACACACAGCCGGATGCAATCACCAATGAAACCCCGACCAGGGTGGCGAGGAAGATATCCAGTTCCAGGCTTCCTTTGGAAGCCAGGAAGAAACCACCCACCACCGAGATGAGATTGCCAAAGATAATTCCAGGCTTGGTAACCAGCAGGTAGCGTTTTAGCATAGTGATCGCCTTATGGTTCCATCATGTTGCTATTCAGATGGAACATAATCCACATAGATCCGACCACCAGAATGGCAATAATCAGTACCGTAAAGACAAAGGCCAGCATGTTCCAGCCTTCATCCGATTTGGTATTCATATGCAGGAAAAAGCCCAGTTGCACCAGGATCTGCAACAACGCCAAACCAATAATCGCCATCAGCAATACGCTGCTGGAGAACGCCGGATACATCACCAGACCAAAAGGGATCAGTGTCAGAATGACCGACAGGATGAAACCCATCACATAAGAACGTGTGCTGCCGTGACCGGCACCGGCGCGATGTGCATTGCTATGACTCATGGCAATACTCCCATCAGATAGACCACGGTGAAGACACAGATCCAGATCAGATCCAGGAAGTGCCAGAACAGACTCAGACACATCAAACGGGTGCCGTTCTTCGCAGTCAGGCCATTTTTAACCAACTGGATCATCAGAACTGCCATCCAGATCAGACCACTCAGCACGTGCAGGCCATGGGTACCGACCAGGGTAAAGAAGGCGGAGAGGAACGCACTGCGATCCGGTCCGAATCCTTCACCAATCAGATGGGCAAACTCGTTGATTTCCATCCCGATGAAGCCCAGCCCGAAGACAAAGGTGATTGCCAACCAACCCAGCACAGCCTGCTTCTGCTGCTTGTAGAACGCCAGCATGGCAAAGCCATAGGTCACACTGCTGAACAGCAACAAGAAGGTCTCGACCAGAACATACGGGAGTTCGAAGATCTCCTTGGCCGAGGGGCCATCGGCAATATTGCCAGCTAGAACCGCATAGGTTGCAAACAGAGTTGCAAACAGAATGCAGTCGTTCATCAGGTAGATCCAGAAGCCGAAAATCGCAGTTCCGCCCGCATCATGATGATGCTCGGCGTGATGTTCAGCATGGGCGGCCTGAACCGCCGGATGATGTAGAATTTCAGCGGCCATGGTTTACCCCTGCCTTGGCAATTGCAGCAAAATGTTCATTCTCGGTCCGCTCGACCACCTCGACGGGAACGTAATAATCCACATCGTCATTGAAGGTGTGCTTGATATAGGTGGCGATCATGCCAACTAGACCAACAATCGCCAGCCACCAGATATGCCAGACCAGAGCAAACCCCATCACCAGGCTGAAGGCGCTGATGATGATACCGGCGCTGGTATTCTTTGGCATATGGATAGGTGCGTAATGAGCAGGTTGCTGGAAGGCAGAGCCATCCTCCTTCGCGGCCCAGAAGGCATCCCGATCCTTGACCACAGGTAACTTGGCAAAGTTGTAGAAAGGCGGTGGTGAAGACGTCGACCATTCCAGAGTGCGGCCACCCCAAGGGTCCCCCGTCAGATCCCGGTTCTTTTCCCGATCCCGGATACTCACCGCCAGCTGCAACAGTTGGCAGATAATGCCAATCAGGATCAAGACGGCGCCCCCTGCGGCAATCGCCAGCAGCAGATGATACTGGGGATCGATCTGGTTACTGACCCGACGGGTCATGCCCATAAAGCCCAGAATATAGAGCGGGACAAAGGCGAAGAAGAAACCGGTGATCCAGAACCAGAAGGAGTATCGGCCCAGGCGCTCATTCAGAGTGAAACCAAACGCCTTGGGGAACCAGTAGTTGAAGCCCGCCAGATAACCAAACACCACACCGCCGATGATGACGTTATGAAAGTGGGCAATCAGGAACAGACTGTTATGCAATACGAAGTCAGCACCTGGCACGGCAAGCAACACGCCGGTCATCCCCCCAATCGAGAAGGTCACCAGGAAGCCCAGGGTCCAGAGAATAGGCACACTGAATTGGATACGGCCGCGATACATGGTGAATAGCCAGTTGAATATCTTCACCCCGGTGGGTATCGAGATAATCATGGTGGCAATACCGAAGAAGGCGTTGACGTTGGCTCCCGCGCCCATGGTGAAGAAGTGATGCAACCAGACGATAAAGGACAAGATAGTAATCGCCGCGGTAGCCCACACCAGCGAGGTATAGCCAAACAACCGCTTCTTACAGAAGGTCGCCACCACTTCGGAGAAGATACCGAAAGCAGGCAGGATCAGGATATAAACTTCCGGATGCCCCCAGGCCCAGATGAGGTTCACATACATCATCTGGTTGCCACCCATTTCATTGGTGAAAAAATGGGTGCCCAAATAGCGATCCATGGTCAGCAGGGCAACGGTCGCGGTCAGGATCGGGAACGAAATGATGATCAGCACGTTGGTACACAGCGCGGTCCAGGTAAAGACCGGCATCTGCATCATCTTCATGCCCGGGGCTCGCATTTTCAGAATGGTGGCGAAGAAGTTGACCCCGGTCAGCAGGGTACCGATCCCCGAGATCTGCAAGCTCCAGATCCAGTAATCGACCCCGACCCCGGGACTGAACTGTTTGCCCGACAACGGCGGATAAGCCAGCCAACCGGTCTGGGCAAACTCACCAACACCCAGGGAAATGTTCATCAGCGCTACGCCGACCACAAACAGCCAGAAGCTCAAAGAGTTCAGGAAGGGATAGGCCACATCGCGAGCACCAATCTGCAATGGCACCACAATGTTCATCAAGCCGACCATAAACGGCATGGCCATGAAGAAGATCATGATGACGCCGTGGGCGGTGAAGATCTGGTCGTAGTGATGGGGAGGCAGGAAACCTTCGGTGCCGGCCGAAGCCGCCGCCATATGCATCCGCATCATGATGGCATCGGCAAAGCCGCGCAGCAGCATCAGCATGGCGACAATGATATACATGACGCCGATCTTCTTGTGATCGACCGAGGTTAACCACTCGGTCCACAGCCACTTCCATTTACCGAAATAGGTCAAGGCCGCAAAAAGCGCCAAACCGCCCAAAATCATGGCCCCGACCGCACCCATGATAATGGGCTCGTGATACGGAATGGCCTCAAGCGTTAATTTGCCAAACATGATTATTCCCCATTTCCTGAATGTGCGTCCATGTGCTCACCGTCTCCATGGCTCATCGGCATCGCATCCTCGTGACTCATCTCCATCATCTGGTGCTGAGCTCCCCCCGGGAGCCCATGCCCCATGAACTGGTTGACGATCCGGTCATATAACTTGGTTTCGACCGTGGAATAGTAAGCAACCGGATTGTTCTGACTCGGCTCGACCAGTTTCTGATAATCGGTAAATTGCAAACTGGAAGGCGATGCCTTGACTTGCGCCAGCCACTGCTCGAATCCCTCCTGGGATCGCGCTTCGGCCATGAACTTCATCCCCGAAAAGCCATGACCACTGTAGTTGGCGGAAATGCCCTGATAGCTCCCCTCTTCGTTGGCGATCAGGTGCAGTTGATTGCGCATCCCGGCCATGGCGTAAATTTGGCTACCCAGCTGCGGAATGAAGAAGGAGTTCATCACTGAACCCGAAGTGACCTTGAACTGCACCGGCACATTCACCGGAAACGCGATCTCATTGACCGTTGCGATCCCTTGCTCCGGATAGATGAAGAGCCATTTCCAATCCAGCGAGATGGCTTCGATCACCAGCGGCTTAGCCGGACTGGCGATCGGCTGACGCGGATCCAGTGCATGGGTACTGCGCCAGGTGATGACGCCGAGGATCAGGATAATGATGCAGGGAATGGTCCAGACTACGAACTCGATCTTATTCGAGTGCTCCCAATCCGGAGTATAAGTTGCCTTGGTATTGGAGGCGCGATAGCGCCAGGCGAACCAGAAGGTCATGACGATGACCGGAACCACCACGATCAACATCAATGCAATGGCGGTGATAATCAGTGATCGTTGCTCAAGCCCGATCTGCCCCTTGGGATCGAGCAACGCCATGTTACAACCACTCAGGAGGAGTGCCGCAAGACACAGTAACCATCCCGGTTGGATTTGTTTATTTCCTCTCATCATCTAACTCCCTTGATGTCCCGCACTTGCGCTTCAGGCCAATCGGCATTCAATCCTGCAAGGGTAATGATTTTCTACAACTTGTTAACAACCAAGTTCAAATTTTTACACTTTAATCCGGGAAATGTCTGTTTTTCCGGCTTTTATGGTCAATTAGTCGCCATCAGAGCCTGCCACACTCTATTCGTTGGAGCGACAGAGTTTGCGCGTTTGATCACCACATCGCTCAGTGAGTTGCCATGGCTGAAGTCAAACGGCAATGGTGATTGACCCGCTCGCGGCCTTCTTGTACATTCCTGCGGCGTACTCATATGCAACTGATAAACCTTACATAATTCAGGGATAATACTGACGATGAAAAATATCACCCTCGCCGCCGCCTTACTGGTCACCTTGATGGGCTCAGCCCAAGCCGGCTTGCTGGATGCTGTCACTGACACCGCAACCGCGATCAATACCGCAACCGATGGCGGCGCATCGACCGACAAGGCCGTACTCGAACTGGTGAAGAGCGAGATTCAAGAAGGCGCGACCAAAGAGCAGGTTAAAGCCAAGCTGGGCGCCCCCAAGGCCATCGAAACCATCAGCGGCAATGAAGTCTGGAAATATGACATCAGCAGCATCAGTGATAAGGCCAGCGGCGCCATGGCTCTAGCTAACGCGCTGGGCTCCGATACCAAAAAAGCCGAAAAGATCGTGACCCTGAAATTTGAAGGTGATGCGGTCAAATCCTATGAGCTGGTTGACGGTACCCTGACCAACTAAGTTCTCATCCGCTTCGGAAAAACCAGCACCCGTCATTGGCTGCTGGTTTTTTTTGCACCAACGGCTCTAAAACCGTCACCGCCAGCGGTAGTTACTCACTTCGCGGTCACCCGGGATATTATTGACGCTCGGTTTGATGCAATAATGGCCATACTCCACTTTTTGAGTCCCGACGATGCGTGTTCATTTGGAACAGGATGAGGTCAGCGCCCTGCTGGAACGACAAGCCTTTGCGCCATCGAGATGGCGACGGGTTCTGTTCTGGTTACAGATTACCCTGCTCGTGCTCAGCAGTGGCTATGGCGTTCACCTCTACCACCAGCAATCGTCGTCACATCCTGCACCCCTGATCCGCTGGCAACAAGGCAGCAGCCAGGTCGTAAACGACCCAGCGCTAAGCCGTTGCCTGTTCGCCTGGGGGCAAACCCGGCGTTTGCCACCGGCAATTCAACTCATCATCAGCACCACGCCAGATACCTGGTATCTGGTCTGGATCAGTGCCGGGGAAAGTTTCAATTTTTCCATCAAAGGGCCTCTTCAGGAGTTGTGCCGATGAGATGCCAATATTCGAATCCACAGCAAGCCATCCTGGCGCTCTTGCTGGTGATCACCATCGGCATATCGGGCTGGCTGGATTCCGATCTCCGGCTCCAGCAGCGTATTGCCGGTAAGTTGTGGAGCTATCAACGGCAAACTCTGAGTCAATCCGAATTAGCCAGCCTGATCCTGAGTACACCGATCGAGAGTTGGTGGGAAAAGGGGCAGCTCCGCTTGCTGAGTAATGGCGAGGCGCAGCTGGATGTGGCGGTCCAGTTGCAAGAGCAGCAAGGGCCAACTGCGGATCTGCGGATCTCGATACAAGGAAGTTGGCTGCTCAGTGATGGCTTTTTGATTCTCAAATCGAGTCACTACACAGCACTCCCCCTCAACGACAGCGGCAAGCAACTTCTAGCGCGTCACGCGCAACCGTTGAAGGATATCTGGTTAACGCTATTTAATCGCAGCCGTCCCATTTTCCTACTCGATGAGCGGCACATGCTGCTCAATAATCAGGGTGATAGCCTCTGGGTACTCAACACGCAGGAGATCGCCGATATCGCCCGAGTGACTAAATGAATGGATGTTCACATTCCATTCAGGGTTGATCGTCCCACAGTGGTTAGACTGTAAGCATATTCGCTTCCATCATTCGGAGTCCTTCATGAGTAAACTCGGCATCACCACCCTGTTGCTGGCCTGCAGCCTGCCGCTGTCAGCCGCCACTCAGCATGACATCAGCATGTTTCCGGCGGCGGAACCCTCAATGCAGCGCCTAGTCATTCGCCTACCCAAACAAGCGGATGAATCCAGCCGCAAAGTTGAAATCCTGCTCAGCAAACAGCTGATGGTGGATTGTAACCGGCAGCGCTTGGGCGGCGACCTACAAGAAAAGACGTTGCAAGGCTGGGGCTACAACTATTACCAACTGGACAAGGTGATGGGGCCGGTGAGCACCATGATGGCCTGCCCGAACACCGCAAAGAAAAAAGCGGCAGTTCCAGTCAGTGGCAACGGCTATCTGGTGCGATATAACAGCCGCCTGCCCATAGTGCTGTATGTGCCGCAGGGCATTGATGTGCATTACCGCATTTGGCAACCAGGAGCAACTCAAGTCGCCAGCCTCGAATAATCCACCGTCTGCTCTCGAAACTAGACGGGTTTGACGGCCAGGCGGCGCGCGCCCCAATCGCCCGGTCTGGCTTCAAACCGCCCCGGCACTCGGTGGCCACAGGCGGCGCAGCCACCATCCAGCAGTTGCCAGTCGGTCAGACGATAACGGTCGCGGCCGATCAACAAGGCGCCACAGGCCGGACACCGGCTGCTTTCCCCCTCGCTATCCTGCACATTACCGGTATAGACGTAGTGTAACCCCGCGCTCTGGGCCAGTTGTCGGGCACGCTGCAGGGTCGCAACCGATGTCGCTGGCCGATCCAGCAGCCGGTAATCGGGATGAAAGGCAGTAAAATGCAGCGGTACCTCGGGACCCAGTTCACCGCCGATCCAGTCACACAGCGCACTGATCTCCTGATCACTGTCATTTTCACCCGGGATCAGCAAGGTGGTCAGCTCCAGCCACACCTTGGTTTGATGATGGATATAGCGCAAGGTATCCAACACCGGCTGCAAGTGCCCGCCGCAGATCCGGCGATAGAAACTTTCATTGAATGCCTTCAGATCGACATTGGCGCCGTCCATAGCGGCGAAAAACTCCACCGTAGGTTGCGGATTGATATATCCCGCCGTCACCGCGACCGTCTGTATGCCCAGGGCATGACAGGCGCGCGCCACATCCAGCGCGAATTCCATGAAAATAACCGGGTCATTATAGGTAAAGCCGACATTCCGCACCTAATTTAGGAATAAACCCGCTGATATGCTTCACCAAGGCAATCCAGAATGACTCGCTGGTGCGCGT
>NZ_BAAGVN010000297.1:0-10998 GCF_054780855.1 Pseudaeromonas pectinilytica | reverse complement strand
TGATTGTTAAAGAGCGTGACAGCCTCAGCTGTCGTGGGATGCGCATCTTACGCTTTCCCGATTCAGAGTCAAGCACATTTTACTGTGTTCGCTCCGGGGCATTTCGGCCCGGCTGGCACCGCTGCAGCGCTTTCCGAAGAGTGCGTGCTTTGCCGTGTCAGCGAGGCGGCATTATAGGGACATCGAACTTTCGTGCAAGCGACTTTTCGCTAAATTCATCAGAAAAACAGTGATTTTGGGTTATGTTCAATCAATACATAGCTATTCACAGCTTTATCCACATTTTTGTGGTTTATGGATCTGGTCATTGATCTAAAAGTGGCGAAAAAATGTTAAGTCGCTAGCGTAAAGCAGTTATGTCGTTGGCTCAGTAGCGGCCAAGCCTCTAACATGACCTTGTTTTAATTGATTGCTTTCTTTGTCTTTCTTATCAACTTGGTGACTATTGTGATGAATACCCCCCAGCACTCTTATTTTCGTGCCTCAGCCTTAGCCTTGGGCTTGGCCGTATTGTTCTATGTTTTAGCTCTCTCTTTTTCTACATCCATTAACGCCGCTTTATTCGCCGCTGTAGCAGCCTTGGTATCCGGACTCTTAACGCCGTTGCTTCTTTGCCGCAGCAGTTGTGCTACCGCCACAAAGGATGCGTCCGTCAAGACATCACGGCCTACGCCCCAAACTACTGCCAATCCCGTTCAGGAATCTGTGGCCATCACAGATGCCAAGACCCTGTATGTAGGTAATCTTCCCTATCGAGCCAATGAAGCGGCAATCCGCAAGCTGTTCTCAGAATATGGCCAGGTCATATCAGTCCGTTTAGTGAAAGATAAAGAAACTGGAAAACGTCGGGGTTATGGTTTTGTGGAAATGCCAGAGAAGGAAGCACATGCCGCCATTGCCGCACTAAATGAAACCGAATACTTGCAGCGTACCCTGAAAGTTCGAGAGGCTAATGAGAAGCGAGAAAGCATGGAGTTGGGGGATAGCGAGGCTTAACGATTTTTTAATCGAGCCATGCCAGTAGTTCGTTCAGGCCATATGCGCTTAACGGGCCTCGTAACGTGCAGGCCTTGGCATCAAGGCGGGTACAATAAGCCCATGATGCGCCCGGTCCCTGGACCGTCATCTCACCTACGATACTCCGCACTCGGCGGGCAACCGCCGAGCCGGAGTCCACCAACGTCACACCAGGCAGCACCTGCAATATCTCTTCCTTGAGTAGCGGGAAATGCGTACACCCAAGCACCACAGTATCAGGTGGCGTCGGGCCCTCGGACCAGGGCGAAAGAATCTCGTGGATCCGCGCCTGATCAACTGCTTCGCCCGCTAGCTTTCGCTCCGCCTGGATCACTAGCTCCGTGGAACCACAGCGTAAAATACGATGATGCGCCGCAAACTCCAGAATCAACTTATCGGTATAAGGCCGAGAGATAGTCGCAGGTGTTGCAAGAAGACCGATACAACCATTTTGCGTCAGGAGTGCAGCAGGCTTAATCGCAGGCACAACACCGACCACCGGCACGGATAACATGGTCCGCAAGGAAGGAAGTACTTGGGTACTCGCGGTATTACAAGCGATAACCACCAAGTCCACCGCATGCTTAGCCACTACTCGGGTAATCAAGCCACAGCAGCGGTGTACCAGCTCCTGAGCCGGTAACTCGCCGTAAGGAAAGCGGGCGTTGTCGAAGAGGTAGATATAATCCACATCCGGCAGGACGTGGCGAATTTCATCGTAAACGGAGAGACCACCCACTCCGGAGTCAAAAATAAGAACTCGCTTTCTCACACATCCCCCTCATACAGGCCAGAGATAATACCCCCATGTTGCCAACAGGCATAGCATCTGGCGCCGCGAAGACCCATGAAAAAAGGGGCCTCGGCCCCTTACAGTCAACTCGCTCAACCAGTGATGGTTACAACTGATAGTTGACCGTCATATAGAACGATCGCCCAGCCGCTGGATACCCAACCGCTGTCTCATACTGTTTGTCCAGCATATTGGCCAAACGGCCTTGTAACTTGAGTTGCTGGGTCAATGAATAGCCAAGTCCCATATCCCACACGCTATAACCACCCAAAACGACCGTATTGGCAGCGTCATCATAGCGTTCGCCTTGGTAAATCCAGCTCAATGAGCCTTCCCATTGCTGGATGCTGGTTTGTGCAATCCACTTGGCATTTCGCTTGGCGATACGCTGTAACTGCTTATCACGCACCGTATCTTGTGGATCCTTGAAATCAGCCGACAGTCGGTGGCTGATCTGCGCGGTATCAAATTCGGCTTCCAACTCCAGGCCATCGATTCGGGCCTGCCCGACATTTTCTGGACGCCATAAGCCACTACTATCCGGCGCCCACTGGATCATCTGCTCAATATCGTTGCGATAGCCGGTGACACGCCAGATCACCATTTTTGTCACGCCATCCAACATCAGCTCACGATTTTTAGACTCTTCCGGCTGCAGATCCGGGTTCCCTGGGGTATAGGCATCTGGAAAATAAAGGTCATTGAACGAGGGAGCTCGAAAACCGGTGCCGTAACGGCCACTCAATCGATAATCCGTCAGGAAGGTCCAGCCCGCACCACTCTGCCAGGTGTTATGCCGTCCATACTGATCGTTATCATCGGTGCGTCCACTTAACTCGGCTTGCCAAGCTCCTTGCTGGAACTGGCTGAGTGCATACAAACCTGTGTTATCACGGCTATGTGTGTCATCTGCATAAGCGACGCCACTAGATACCGAGTCCGGTGTCAAACGTTCACGTCGCCAGTCCACACCAGTTCCCAATCGCCAGGCATCGGTCAATGCCAGGTCATGCAGCCAACTCAGGTTGTACTGGCGGATATAAGTTCGATCCTGAGCGGCATCACGACTGCTGCTATCCACGTAGTTATACAGGTCCTCGCGGCCATAATTTCCTTGCAACTCACTCTGGTAGTTACCAGCATGGTAGCGGCCACCCACGAGGTAGCTCTGGTTTTCCGACCAAGTCTCTTTGCGCTCATGCTGCGAGCCCCAACTCCCGGTGTAGGAGTTGTCGTACTGAGCCTGGTTGCGGAACCAGCGGGCCGTGGTGAACAGGTCGAACTGGTTATTTAAGGCCTGTTGGTAATCCAGCATGGCGTTGTAACCCTCATACCCATGCTCATCACCATCATTCACGCCCGCCACTGGGTGAACGTTATAGCCGTCTTCTTGCTCAAAACCGGCAGCACCCTTGAGTTGCCCAGCCGCTCCGACCGTCGACGTGCTACTCCAACCCAATTGTCGCTCGCCACGCGAACCGGCCCCGCCTCTGAATTGATGCCGTTGGGTACCCACATCCGGCCGGGTAATAATGTTAATGACCCCGCCAATCGCGTCGGCACCATAAATAGAGGCCCGGGCACCACGGACGTACTCGATACGCTCCACCTGATTCAGTGGTAGATCGTTCAAATTGGCGCCACCGGAAGTGATGGCATTGACGCGCACGCCATCCAGCAGAACCAGCGTTTGCGCCGAAGTCCCACCACGAACCGCCGTCGAAGCGCTCTGCCCATGGCCACCATAACTAATGGTTTCAACCCCCGGTAGCGTCCGCATCACCTCGGTCACCGTTTTGGCTTGCAGACGCGAGATTTCTTCACGGGTGACAATATTGACCGGCGCCAGAATCGAGGCTTCTGGTTCGGCAAAACGCGAGGCAGTCACCACCATGGTTTGTGCTGTCGTGGACGTGTCAGTTTGTGGCGCAGCAATAGCAGCCACGGGCAGCAATCCTGCTACCCAGAATAATTTGCTCATAGAATTCCCTAATGCGCGTAGTGTCTATGAAGATGATGGGCCGATGATTCGGCAATGGCTCAGGCAGGTCTTCGGGCTCGGAGGCAATTCACCTTGGATGACGACTTCCCACCAATGTCTGGCAGTGTCTGGACTCTGTCTGGTCCGTGTCATCCTCGTTCCTCCATACCGCTGCGCGTCAGCTCCGGATTCTCACCGGATTCCCTTTTAAGCTGTAGCACCAGAGTGGGCGGGATTATAGAAGCTTACCCCCGTCATGTATACAGAGCTAAGTCTGCGAGTTCATTCACATTTTTTGTGGGTAATTGATACTCACGTACGGGATCTCCGCGACCGCGAGTCTGGCCTTGAGATAAACCGTTACCACGAAGAAAAAATTAGCCAGTAGATTGGCAAACCGTGGCAGGGTCGGCTCAAAGCGGATGCCGACCTCATCCAGCCGGACCAACATGCGCACGACTTTTTTAGCATTGCAACGACACAAGTGCAAAGCCGGTACCGGTTGTGGCCCCTGCGGCAATACAAACCCATTCACCCGCTCACCACTGGCTTGCCAATAAAAGTCATAGCGCCCTTTCAGCCAGTCGATATTCTCTTCAAAGATGCCATTCTTGCCACGAACGGAGCCGTTGAGATGGTAAATCAGCGTCTGTAATGCCTGCAGATCGGTGCGAACCTCCGGGAAATCGGCCGACAGTTGCGCCAGCACGTTACCCACCTGGCAACACAACTCATCGGTGAGAATTTCATAATCACAGGTCAGTTTGGTTTCAAAGATGAAGGGATAGCACAGTTCACGTAAATCGCGGGTCTTGGTGATAGCCATATCAGGATCCTGCAACGAAGGGGTACAGCGCAGGAGTGTGCCTGCACCCGAAGGCGCAGGCAATCATCCAGACCGCTAACTGGCTAACGCAGCGAGAACACCAAACATCCGTTGATTGAAGTTGTTGAAGCGATCAAAAACTGCCTCCAACGACGGATCGGGAGAACCGATCTGGTTCGCCACCACCCACCGGCTCAACTCGCTCTGCTGTTCGGGTTCAAAGAACGAGTTGGCCTGGGTCATCATCTCTTGTAACTGTTGGAGATAATCCGCTAATGGCGCCAAAACCTCCTCGGCAGCAGCGGGGGCCTTGTCAGCAACCGGCAACGCACCACCCTCGACGGGCAAGGGCGTCACTGGAGCCTCAGTCTGTGTGGTTTGTGCCAGGACACCACTCCAGGCCATGGTTTGTTGCTGTTTCAGATCCAGTGACATGCTCGCCAACTGGGTATCATCCAACTGGAATTGCTGCGCCATATCGAAAGCACCTTGCAGATCACCACTGAAAAAGCGGTCCGAAAGTGAGCCCATCTGTTGCACTAACGAGCCGATAGCCTTCAACTCATCCGGATTCAGATCACCCTGCACCGAAAAGCTGAAGCTAGCGGTATGGGAATAAAGAAATTCGCTGCTGCTCACCATCAGGTTGTCGCTACGGTTTGCACCCGCTGTTTGCGCGCCGCTACCAACCTCGGCATATGCTCCCATGGCCTTGCGATTAAGCTGGGCAGTTCCTTGCTGCATTCGCCATTGCTGCGCATCATCGAACTGCAGCACGACACGATCACCTTCTTTGGTCGTCAGCTCCAGACTCCCCTGATTCCGCGTCGCGGCAGAGGCCTGTGCCACCGCAACCGAGGCAGAGACCTGAGTCGCATCGGCAGCCGAACCAAACAGTTCCTGTTCGAACTTGCCAAGTCCTTCCTGGATCACGGCATAGCTCTTGTCGATCCCCTTGCCGAGGTCCTCACTTAACATGCCCATGCCGGATAGCTCTTGCCGCGCCTCACCAAAGCCCTGTTCGATCCCCTTCTTGGCCTGCTCCAGCATATTTTTCAGTTTCTCATCATCCCCCCCTTCGGCCTGAGCCTGGCGGATCCGACCCGTCACGAAGCCCAGTACATTCTTGGCGACTGCCTTGTAATCAAATCCCAACGGATTATCTTCGCTGAGTTCAACCGCTGAGTCCGTCGAAGGCGTCTGACTGGTGGAGGCATTAAAGCTATGGCCATCCAGACTCAAACTTTTGCTGATGGAAACATACAATACCATCTGCCCCACCCGCACCGGTGTTGCCAAATCAACCCGATCCTGCGCCTTTTCGGCCTTTTCTTGCCCCTGGATCTGGGTATGCCCCTTGTGTTTCAGACTCGGAAATAACGAGTCATGTAATCCGTCCACCTTCATAGCGTCCCCTCCGACACTCAGCCTTATCCTGATTATCGGCACGACTGACCAAAACTTGACCGCTTTTTTCTGGACAATCCTCTTTATGCCCTTACAATTTCGCCCCTTCAAGGCCAAGAGCATGAGACACAACATGAGCCAACCCATATGGGATCCAACCCGTTACCCGGCACAACTGGCTGAAAAACAGCAACAATTGCAGCAACTGTTTGCTGAATTTTCGCCGCCAGATTTGGAGCTCTTTGCCTCCGCACCGACGCATTACCGCATGCGAGCGGAATTCCGCATCTGGCATGAAGGGGATGATCTCTTCTATGTGATGTTCAATCAGGAGAGCAAGCAACGCTACCGGCTTGATGAATTCCCTGCGGCGAGTCTGCTCATCAATCAATTGATGCCTCGTTTGCTGGCCGCCTTGCGTCCACATCTGGGCTTGCGCCACAAACTGTTCCAGGTTGATTTCCTTAGCACCCTGAGTGGTGAAGCCATTATCAGTCTGCTGTATCACAAGAAACTGAATCACGAGTGGGAACAGGCCGCACGCCAACTTCGCCAACAACTGCGTGATGAGGGCTTCCAGGTCGATTTGATCGGGCGGGCACATAAACAGAAGATTGTGCTGGAACGAGACCATGTGATTGAGCGACTGCAAGTCGCTGGACGTGAATTGCAGTACATGCAAGTTGAGAACAGCTTCACCCAACCCAATGCCGGTATGAATCAGCAGATGCTGGAGTGGGCACAGGATGTCACCCGTGATGCGGACGGTGACCTGCTGGAGCTGTACTGCGGAAATGGCAATTTTTCACTGGCCATGGCACATAACTTCAACCAGGTACTGGCCACTGAAATCGCCAAACCGTCGGTCGACTCGGCGCAGTTCAATATCGCGGCCAACGGTATCGACAACGTCAAAATCCTGCGCATGTCGGCGGAGGAATTTACCATGGCGATCCGGGGTGAGCGGGAGTTCAATCGCCTTAAGGGCATCGATCTGCAGAGCTATCACTGCAACACCATTTTTGTCGATCCGCCCCGAGCAGGGCTGGATCAGGCCACGCTGGATATGGTGCAGGCTTATGAACGCATCCTGTATATCTCTTGCAACCCGTTAACGCTTAAAGACAACCTGCAGCAGTTAATCCAGAGTCACCGCATTGAGCGTTTTGCCCTGTTCGATCAGTTCCCATACACCCATCATATGGAAAGTGGCGTCTGGCTGGTCCGGCGCTGATCTCCATATACGAAGGGCGGCCTCTGGCCGCCCTTCGTATTTCGCATTCAAATTAGGAGCTCACGCAACCTGGCGAGTATCGGCTCCGGTCGCGAGCTCATCGCAAAGATGAAGGTGGGTAACGCGAGCCGAGGAATCCGGCTCACTGATTTGATAAAAGCGGTTGACCATCTGCCGGGCCAAGCAAGTGCAACGGCCACACTGGGTACCGACCTTCAACTCTTGCCGCAAATCACGCATTCCCTTCTCACCCTCGGCGAGTAGAGCCGTGATTTGGGTATCAGTCACTCCATTACACAAGCAGACGTACATAGTCGCGCACTCACTTTTCACATCACCGCTTTGATAATAGTTATCACTACATCGCTTTTCAACTATTTCATACATTTATAAAGCTATTTTTGTGTAAAAAACGCCCGAAGTGTTTTGCAGCACGGTACAGAGCTATTAATCTGAATACGATGCTCGAGCGCAAATGCCGCTCGTCCTGCTTGCTCGCAAGGGAGAATAGCCATGCAAGGTGACCCGAATGTCATAGCCCTGTTGAACAAGGTTCTGACCAGTGAATTGACCAGTATCAACCAGTTTTTTTTGCACGCCCGGCTGTTTCGTCATCTGGGGTTGAACAAGCTCAATGACAAAGCCTACAAGAAATCGATCAAGGATATGAAGCAAGCGGATGCCTTGATTGAACGCATCCTGTTTCTGGAAGGACTTCCCAATCTGCAACAACTGGGACATCTTAAAATTGGCGAACATCCCCAGGAAATGCTCGCTTGCGATACCCAGTTCGAACAAGAGCAGCTGCCGCTGTTGCGTCAGGCAATCGCGGCCTGCGAACTCGCCAGTGATTATGTTAGCCGGGATTTACTAGAAGAGATCCTAGAAGAAGAAGAGGAGTATCTGGACTGGCTGGAAACGCAGCACCAACTCATTCAGAGCACGGGTCTCGCCAACTACTTACAAAGCATGATCGCTTAAGGATACCAGCATGAAAGGTCAAGCCAATGTTATCGCGGCTCTCAACGCCCTGCTCGCCAGCGAGCTTTCAGCCATGGATCAATATTTTATTCATTCCCAGATGTATCAGGATTGGGGTCTCAACAAACTCTATGAGCGCATCGGTCATGAGTTCGATGATGAGAAAGGACATGCAACCCTGCTGATTAGCCGGATCCTATTCCTGGAAGGGATCCCCGATCTCACAACTCGGGATCCGATCCATGTCGGCAAGGACGTTCCCGAAATGCTGCAGAACGATCTGCAGCTGGAATACGATGTAGCCACCGCATTGAAAAACGCCATCAAGCTCTGTGAGCAGGAGCAAGATTACCAGACCCGAGAAATTCTGGAAAAACTGCTCGAAGATACCGAAGATGACCATGCTTATTGGCTGGAGAAACAGTTGGGACTGATCAAAATGCTCGGATTACCCAACTATCTGCAAAGCCAGATGTAACTCGTCCCAGCCGAAAGAAGGCGCCCTTGGGCGCCTTCTTGCGTACTACTCCTGCATGTAGCGATCCGATAACGGAATCCGAGCAACACCAGACTCTACTGCGGCCACAGCCACAGCGCGGGCGACCCGGGGCAACAAGCGAGGATCCATCGGCTTGGGAATGACGTAATCCGGCCCGAAGTGCAACTCATTGACGTCGGCCGCCGCCAGCACTTCCGCAGGAACCGGCTCCTTGGCCAATTGCCGCAAGGCTTCTACGGCTGCTTTCTTCATCTCGATATTGATGCGGCTGGCGCGCACATCCAGCGCCCCACGAAATAGGAACGGAAAACAGAGTACGTTGTTTACCTGGTTGGGATAATCGGATCGCCCCGTACCGATGATCAAGTCATCCCGCACCCCGTGTGCCAGCGCCGGATCAATTTCCGGATCCGGATTGGAACAGGCAAAGATCACCGGACGAGGGGCCATCAGAGCCACCTCTTCGGCGCCTAATAAATCGGGCCCAGAGACACCGACAAAGATGTCGGCCCCTTCAATGGCTTCATGCAGGGTACGTGGCCCACTATCGTTGATAAACCGTGGTTTCTGCCCATTCAGATCGGTACGACCGGAGCGGATCACCCCATGCCGATCCAGCATAAACAGGTTCTCCTTGCGCGCGCCACACGCAATCAGCAGATCCATGCATGCCACACCCGCAGCGCCTGCGCCCAGGCAGACGATGTGGCACTGCGCTAACTGTTTGCCCTGAATTTCCAGCGCATTGAGCATGCCCGCTGCCGTGACTATGGCCGTTCCATGCTGATCATCATGAAAGACCGGGACCTTGCACAGTTCGATCAACGCCTGTTCGATTTCGAAGCATTCGGGAGCCTTGATATCTTCCAGATTGATGCCACCAAAGGTATCGGCAATATTGGCGACAGTGCGGATAAAATCGGCCGGATCTGTGTGCGTCACTTCGATATCGATGGCGTCTATATTGGCAAATCGCTTGAATAACAAAGCCTTGCCTTCCATCACCGGCTTGGAGGCCAATGGCCCAAGATTACCCAACCCCAGAATGGCCGTGCCATTGGTAATCACCGCCACCAGATTGGCCTTGGCGGTATAGCGATACGCTTCGTCCGGATTTGCCGCGATTTCACGAACTGGCTCGGCAACACCCGGACTATAGGCCAGCGTCAAATCCAGCGCCGTTTCGGCCGGCTTAGTTAACTGGATGGCAATTTTGCCTGGGGTCGGCAGGGCGTGATAATCCAGGGCTTGTTGTCTCAGATCGGACATCGGCAATTCCCTCTGCTGCAGTTGAAAGAGATAATGACCCGGAGCGGGTTCGATAGATGGCGCGATGAATGTTGTGAGCATAATCCCCTTTGGCGGCTTCACAAGGGCCACTCGGAACTAATGCCAGGAAATTTTCCGCTTTGATTTTCCGATCACCGAGATGGCAGTCCGGTATGCAAGCAACAGGTTTACCGGTCACCTCAACCCGCAACGATTCAACCGAATAACCCATGGAAAAGTAACATTGCGCACTTACTGTACGAGCTGTGAACGGCCCTTATCCCGCTGCGTCTGCGGCTTGGCAACTCAAGTCAATCTCCCGTGGCGTCTGGTCGTCCTTCAGGATCCCGGAGAAGTAAAACAGGCAAAGGGGAGTCTGGCTCTGCTGAGAGCCTGTGTGCCCGATATCACGGTGTGGAGCAGTCACGATTTCAGTCAGCATACCGCTTTAAACGCATTGCTCGCTGAGCCTAATCTGCAGTGTGTGTTGCTCTATCCGGGAGAGCAGGCTCAGTCAGTTAGTCACTGGCAGGAGTCGTCACCAACAGGCCCTCTGTGCATCATAGTGCTGGATGGAACCTGGAGAAAAAGCCTTAAAATGCTCCTCGGGCATCCACAGCTGGCGCAGCTGCCGCGGATGTCACTGGCCTCAACGCATGCCAGCCGTTATCTGATCCGTAAATCGCCGCGTACCGATGGACTCTCGACCTTTGAAGCGGTTGGATTTCTCATGCGGGAATGGTGCCAGCAGCAAGGTGATGCCGTTGGAATCGCGGAAAGTGAACGCCTGCTCGCGAGCTTCGAGCGCTGGATCGCCCGCGAGCTGGCGGCACTGCCACCTGAAATCCGGGCTCGCTATCCCACGACTTGAACATGCGCGCCGGTTATCAGCTCTGGCGTTCTGGGCGACGCCCATCGAGTAGGAGGAGGCCTCGCGGCCTCCGTCCTCTCACACCACCGTACATGCGGTTCCGCATACGGCGGTTCATGT
>NZ_BAAGVN010000296.1:0-10505 GCF_054780855.1 Pseudaeromonas pectinilytica | reverse complement strand
GTTATTGAGTGATCGGCATGGATGTTATTACGTGATCGGCATGAATGTTATTGAGCGATCGCCATGCGTGGGAATATGCAAGCGGCTCGATAGCAACTCGGATGAAAGACACATTACCCGGCGTCACGTTGCCCATAAGCTCAGCCAGGTAGAGCCCCCAGGATTCTAGGTAAGGTTGAGTGGCTTGGTTTCGTGACACTTCAGCCGTTTCAGACAAGGTTGGTGGTTGAATAGCTACCACGGTATTGCGAGAAAATGCCGCTACCGCAAGCAGCAAATTAGATAGCACCAGCACCGCAATCAGAAACCGTTGCCATCGGTTCTCTAATTGCGTGCCTTGCCATGATTTTAAAAACACGTCGAACTTCACGGCAGATAGCTCCTGATAAATGGGTTAGGGATCGTCTTGGCCTTGGTTGGCAACAGTCCGGCCCAGTAGATGGCGTGGAGAATAAAACCATCTGGGCGACCATCACGAAAACGCCGATAGAGCTTGGTTGTCACCAACCCCAACAGGCATAAAACCAAGGCATTACCGGTAAAAATGCCGATCACTAGCCCCAACAGAATGGGAGCCATCTCATCGGCACTCCAAAGCAGGAAGTGCGGCGGGTCATCGATATAGGATGGAATATTTACAGGTTCCATAGTCACTCCTCGTTGTTTGAATTGAGAAGTGAAGAATGCCTTGGGATTGGCAGGTTCAGTGGTCAGCTAGATGCCGAATTCTTGAAGGTTTTGAGGGTTCTACTCAGACAATACTAACAATTGATCTTTTTGATGCGGTTGATATGATGGGGATATTGGTCGTGTCGAGACCAGCTGCCCACTTTAGCAAACCCGGACGGGACGACATGCATATCAAATTTATTTTTTGCTTAGGTTTTTTCTGCGACCTCGGCAGTGGGCACCGTATTCGCTAATAGGAGAAACTCAATGCAAATTACTAAAATCATTTCCTCTGCCACGGTTGAACGTTTAAAGCAAAAAGCACGAAAGCTTAAACGTGAAAAATCTATTCCACACACTCAAGCACTCGATGAAATTGCAGTAACTGCTGGTTTTAATCATTGGAATCAGGTTGTACAAGCTAATGACGTACTGAAACCATCAGAAGTGGCATTATCTTCTGGATGTGTCATGGCTTTTGATGTCAAAGATGGTATGGATGTCGATACCAGTGATGGGGTCTTAATTGAAGACCACTTCTTGGAGATGCTCACTGAAAAGCAGCTATTTGAAATTTATGCCAGTTCCCCTGATGAGGACGACGAACAAAACAGACCGCTAAAAGAAACGCTATCGGATTCAGAGCTTCATGAGTATTTTCGAGATTATTGCTCATTCATGTACTTTCGTCTTGCCGAGCCTCATGCAAACAAACCGTTAAAAGAAGTATTGGCTCTTATACGACAGTACTCTTTTTGGATGCCTCAATATATTTGGCTTCAAGGCCACCTTATTGATACTTATCATTTGCCAGCGGAAGACGAGAATGGCAATACCGTAGGCGTAAGGTTTTAGCTCTACAAGATGAGGCCTGATGGGCCTCATATCTTCTTCTGCAAGTGACTTAACGCCAACCCCGCCATCAACGCCAAACCGATGATCAGCGACGGTAACACCACAGGAGGAATAGCCAGCGGGGCGAACAATCCCATAAACAGCAAAATGACACCTGAGCCCAGGATAATCATGCTGTAGCGGTGAATGATAGGGCTCGAAAAATCAAAGGTTGTCTTCTTAATCTTCCAGGTCATTAAGCCATCCCACAACGCCGGTAACATGAGAATAAGCGCAAAGGGCAACCAGACCATCAGTAAAGCAAATCGAGTGAACACTTGGTACAACACATCAAAAAATGCCTGAATACGGTCTTCTACCCAGACAAACCAAAAGCCTCCCATGTTCTCCATCCCTTTAGAGCGCAGTCGCTGCTCTTCAGTGGGGATTAGAAAATCTCGCACAGATTGCTCCATCTGCGTATCCACAACCCATGACTGATACCAACGATGGCTAGTTTGACCAATCCAATAGCTTGTTTGAGCGCCCAATTGATTTTGGATCATCTGCTTCTCTTTACTAATGACCCGGCCAGTCCAATCACCGGGCACTAACACGCCAATGGCAATAATCTCCAGCATCAGCGCCAGACACAGCAGCCAAACGGACTTATGCTTGCTCATGCCAAACATCCTCTTCTACTCGCGCCAGCATGGCTGCAACGGTTGGCGTCATAATCCGGGCTTTAATCACTTGTTGAAGCCGCTTTGTCGATGTATGGCCACTGACATAACGCACCTCGATGCGTCCTTCAGCCAAATACGCCATCCGATTTGGACGATTACGAATCCAGGTGTGGAAATACACACCATCCACGGCGGCCCACTCGAAATGGTCAGGATCACGCAGCCGAATCCCCGTTAAAGCACTGGCGGCAGTCCAGGTCAGTGCCTCAATGAAATGCCAAAGGCGAACACTGTCATCATCACAACTGACTTCTTCATAACTACCCAAGCCATTGCACAGACACAAATCAAAGATGGAATGGCCATCTAACGTGAGCGCATCCGTTAAATAGTCCGCCAAACAGTGTACTGAAGCCAGAGCATGAGGCCAGTCGGTTTCAAGCAGTCTTAAAGCTTCCTTGAACTGAGGGTTATGTTGCTGCCACTGAGCGAGCATTTCTTTACTGGTAAGTGTTGTCATTTTCAGACAGACAGAATGATGCATACAGACTCCTTATGCTGCCTGTGTAGAGCTGGTTAAAATAGGAATGCGGCCTTTGATCACGCGGCCACCTGAAAGCTTGGCGATGTACTCCAGGTTGGGAAGCTGGCCTAATAACTGCGGTGGAAACATATCGCCTTCTTCCTCCATCAAGCGCTCGCCATGATTGCCGGTAAACAACGCGGGGCTGTCCGAGTTGGACGACATACCTTGAGTTTGCATGATGTACTGCAACCGAGTCTTAGGCAGATTGTCGGTAATGTACTGCTGCGTTTCGGCATCCATCACCCGAAGGGCTATCAAGTTATTGATGTTACCTAACACCTGGCGAGCCTTAGCTTCACTGCCTGTTCGAGCTGCAAAGTCAGCAAAGGTCTGAGTAGCAATCACACAACGCATTTTTGCGCCACGGCCTTTGTTGAGCAGTTGAATGAAGGGATCGTTGACGACTTCAGCCGCCTCATCGATGAAGATATTTACGGGACGATTTTCAACACCATAGTTATAGCGGTCACCGGCCACGGCGGTGAGATCGGATAAAAGCAACGAACCAATGGCGCTGCCAACCATGGCGTCGGTCAATGAATCCAAGCCGATATACGCCACTTGGGCATTGTTGATAATACGGCCAGAATCCGTAATTAACCGGCTGTCATCCACATCGTTTGCAATCGGTGATAGCAATGGACCTAGTTCACTTGATGTGAGCATATTGAGCACCGGCATCAATGAGGCCACCATCTTTGAATAGTGGGTTCTGTCATGCTCAAACATACTCAAAAGGCCCTCCAAATCAGTATTGGCGGCAACGGGCTGAATGCGTTCGTAGTAGAAAAGTAGCATCGCCATGGCTTGTTTAGCCAAGGTATTGGCCTTTTCGGTAAAGCGCTTGATCTCCACACTAAAATTGGGATACACCTGCTCCCCCCAGGCTGTGACGGCTTTTACTACCAAGCCTTCTGGGCCACCTTCCAAAAAACGCCTCAGTGTTTTCAGATCAGGACGTTGTGACGTAAGCAACAAACCTTGCACTATGTTATTCAGTGCCATTTGGCCAAAGGCTTTAAATGGATCAGCACCGGTTTCAGAGGGGATTAATGCCGCAATTCGGCTGGCAATTTCAGTACCCCGGTTAAAGTTTCTCAGGGGATTAAGACGTACTGAATGCTCTGGAAAACCCGGATGAAAATACACAAAGCGCTCAGGACTACCGGCGGCAATACAGGCTCGCTGTGCATTATCCTTAAGTTCCTTGTCTCCCTTAGGGTCAATAATAATCACGGCTTCATTACGCAAAATGGCCTGAGTGATCATCGCATCAAAGCATCGGGTTTTCCCGGCACCGGTCGTGCCGACAATTAAGGTGTGCCCCTCAGTGTGACCAACTGGCTGGTACACATCTTCTTCTTTGGGCTCAACACCATGAATCCAGGTCGAACCCATTTGTTTGCCGTGACCTTGGTTAAGCAAGGTTTGCTTATCCCGCTTTAATATTTCATAAGCGCGTTGAGCATGACGTTGATCCCACTCAAAGCCATATCCTAACCACAATTCATCAGGATGTTTTGCCATCACTTTTTGCAAATGCGACAGCTCCATAAAAGCCAAAGGTTTGCCTTTTAATCCCTTCTGTAACTTATGAAGACGATAAGCCTCAGGCAGGCGATACAACGCCATGCCCGAGGAAATCCCTGTCATCCACCAAAATGGCTCAGGTGGTAGCTCTGTCAGCATTTCTGCGGCAATCGCCCCAGTGGCTCCAACCAGCCAACCAGCTGCTGCCATGGCTTCATAGTTCGTGCGCCAGGGCATCTCATATGCGTTTTCTTTCATTCATTCTCCGCAAAATAACCGTTTGCAATCGCTTAATTTCAAATGGATTAACGCTTAGCGTGAGCGGTAAACAGAACCGTTTCCCCCTCATCAAACTGGCATTGGTCACTGGCCGAGATCCCCCGAAGCAGCTGTCCGGCTGGAATACCATGCTCATTGGCGACTTGGCGTAAGGTTTGAATCGTGACGCGAATACCATCGGCACTATGATCCACGTCTGGGTAATCACCATCGGTCAGTAAGATGGGCAAATCTTTCACAAAATTAACCATCTGTTGCCGCTGCGCGTGTTTGGGGTCGGTACTTGAGTTCGCATTGGCCGCAATCGGCTTTTGCTTTCGCTCCGTTCTTGTGGCGGGTTCTTTTGCTTGGGCATTGGTTGTCTCAGTTCGACTCGGTCGCGGTGAAGCCTCTTCGTTCTGAATTGCTGCCGCCGGCTCTGTGTCTTGATTGGAAAGGTCTATCAGTACAGTAAGCCCTTTAGAAATCGATAGTTTCAGCAGTAACCCTTGCTCCTGAACTCCATCATTTGTAGTCACAGTTCTGGCTTTACGCGTCGGGTTTGCCGGATCTAGTTCAAGCCAATCTAATCGACTGAGTTCAGCAAGCAGTTTTCGGGGAGCACACCAATGTCTTACGGCATCGGGATAGCGGATCAGTATCTGTTCATCAACCATAACCAACGCACTACTGGCCTCTGGGAGCCACGCCAAAGATTCAGGCAGATTCAATGCCTCTGCATCGTGCTGGTTTACGTTATTTGAGATAGCGCCATCATATGAATTGTTAAGCTTTTCGCATTCATCACCTGGAGCATATTCAGTTGCCTGAAGGTGATTAACATCACTGGCAAGACGAATTTCATCATCTTGTTCGGACGGTTTTGTCGATGGCGACTCAGACGAATTGCCGTGTTCGATTGATGATGACGCTTCAGGCAAGTCTGAATGCTCACTGGAGCGACTCTGTGGCTCTGCTTGTGTTTGCTGTGTTGATTCCCACTCAGATTTGCTAAACAGTCTCACGCTACTTGGTACATTCGAGCTGAACAATAAATCGGCCTCAGATATATGCAGCATGGGTAGCCAGATTGGCTTGTCGTCTTTGATCAGCTCTTCAGGGGCAAGGCTTTCGTATCGCTCATTTGAGGCGAATTTAGTGGCCAATCCTCGCTCAATGAGGATGTCCGCAAGGGTATCGGGATCTCTTGGGATGCCAGGTATCTTGTCTTTGGCCAACAGCTCAATGATGTCCTTAGCCGCGCTTTTCCAGACCAGGTAAAGATTGGTTGATTGATTCGATTTTCGTACCCAGACTCTGGCGTCTCGCTGATTGACTAACCACTGGGAACTGGCAAGCAATCGCCTCATGGCATCAAGTAGATAGCGTTCGACTGGGACACCAAGGGCATTGTCGTCAATGGAAATTCGTTGAGCTTTAAGATCTCTCTGTACACTGGTTTGGTCAGCTTCAATAACCAATTTAGACAGGACATGCTCGGGATCGGTATTGCCAATTGCCTCCAGCATGGCTTGCAAAATTTCAGGGCCCGGCTGGGTTAACCAGGCGAGCAACTCAGGTGTCATCACCCGGTTTAACACCAGAATTGAAAATTGCTCGTGCCGCTTGCACCGTCCGGCGCGCCAGCGAATGAAATAGCGTTCAATGCTGTTGTTACTGGTCCACTGGGATAAGGTTTCTAAAAAAGGGTTCCACTGATAGCGTCCATCTTCATCCGTGATGGACAAGTCTGAAACGGGCTTACCAATATCATGGAACAAACCGCCAAGAGCCGCTGCAACACGCCACCTTGGCTCTAGCTCTTTTTTCTCAACCGGTGTGCCACTGGCAACAAATATGATCCCTTCAGCAGCTTGTGCCGCCCAGAAAGCAACTTCCAACGAGTGACGTAATAAACCACCAGCGCCACTGTGATGATGATGCTCAGAAGCTGGCAGCAAGTGGACATAAGCAGCCAGATGATCAATGCAGGGCTGAATTAGCCTTTGAAAATCACGCTGATTAAAGCCAAGTACCTGGCGCAGTTTGGCTATTAGCTCGTCTTGTGTGGACTGCAAATCCTCGGGTGACGCAGCTGGCAACCCCTTCAGAAATGGCGGATAGCGTGGAATTTCCGCATCGAGTTGAGATGACAGTTCTGGTAGTGCTTTGGCTTGAAAAAATAGGTTTTTGAACATAGTGAACCTCCGACACGATAGTGTGAAGGTTCACTGTATTTATAACAGTTAGAGAGATTATAGAAATCTGCGCCTAACAGATCCCTTACATTAAGAAATCTCTGGTATAGGTCCCCTCCGCAGCCAATTTCCCAGCGATGATTTCATAACCAATCCCAGCAGAAACGCCCATTAGCTCAGCTGCTTCCTTTTTATCTTTGACGTTCTGCGAATCAATCATGTGCTCCCCTTTAACCTCTATCATCACATATGACCCGTCTTGTTTCTTAATCAAGAAGTCAGGGTAATAACTACGCACTTTTTGAGTATCAGAATCAACATAATGAATGACGAAATCGCTTTGACCATGTGTCAGCATTCCAGTAAACCAAATCTTGTCCACTTTGTCATTGTGTAACATGTCCCAGAAGAACTGTCTCTCTGGATTAGAATCAAAGCAGTAATTATCCAGATGGAAGCTACGATCTACAACCTTCGCCACATCTGAGTCTGACTTACGAATTATTTTATCCTTCGAAGCTGTAACAGTGTAATAACCAGGGTCAATTGGTGGTTCTTTGACTAGTTCAACCTCGAACTCTTCTTCAATGTTTTCAGAGTTAATCTCATACATCGCCTTAAACAAGCGAGGAATAACATGGTCGTACAACACCTCGTTAAATTTATTAACTAGTGACAAGATTCCATCAAAATTTTCTTCTGTTAATGCGATTACTTTGTCAATCTCAACGCAAGGTTTGTTTAGATATCGTGCAATGTCTGCAACCAAAGAAATCCGGGAAAAAGTTCGTTGTACTTTTAAGTATGAGAGGTCGTCTCTGACCGCTCTCTTATTATCACCAAGGTCGTCAGGCATCTTCATACCGTCTCGAAATTCATGAATAAGGCGATAGTCGTCAAGTTCTACTTCATCAAGTCCAAGTTTATAGCCTTCCTCAATTTCTTCTTTCTCGACTAACTTGTATGTTCGTCTTACACGCTTAATTGGAATTTTGATCGGAGGCTGCTGAACTCGTATTCTTACAACTTCTTTATTTGGATCTGGTTCTCGAATGTCGTCAACTGAAACTCGGAAGTTAGCCTCTAATTCTTTATCAAGTAGTTTTAAATTATCCTGTGTCAAGTACACATGGCCGGTGTATTGCGCCTTACCAATTGCTCGAAGACAACGCATTGTTGCTTGTAAAACGAAAACTTTTGATTTAGGTTCTCTGTATAAAGCCACTGAGAATAGTGAACGGCAGTTCCAACCTTCACGCCCTTTGTTCACTAGCAATATGAACTGTTTATCTGAGTGAGGAGAATCAAGACGATTGAACTCTCTAATATCATCATCAGTCGTGTACTTGGCGTCTCCAACATTCACCAATATTCTGCCTGATGAAACTCCTCGCTTTGCCAATATGTTTTCAACTGCTGGACGTACTTCAGATGTGATTTCCTCAATAGTTGTGCCGAAAATAGCCATTTTTGGCAGCATATTCTCAGGACGAAAATCTTTAGCTACTTCTCGCCCGTGTTCATCTAGAGTGATCTCTTTTAGACGATCCATTTCATCAAGAAAATTATTAATCGCTATCTCTAGGAAATCTTCATGTCGGGTATTGCTATAGCCATTTAAGCGCACTTGCTTTAAGTAGTTATTGTCTATTGCATTACGTAAGCCATAAGCGTAAACAACCTCAGGCAATACGCTTTTACCTGCATATGGTGTGCCTGTATAGTTATAGCACCCCACAACTCGGGTGCCTGCATGTTTAAGGTTGACGGCCAGCTCATCGATAGTCTTACGTAATGAATTCGCGGCTTTTTTAACGCCCATGTCTTTTGCTAATTGATCACCAAACGCATGGTGCGCCTCATCAACAAAAATACCTAGCTGAGGCAATCTCTTCAGCTTCTCAAAACGCTGGTTAGTAACTAAGTCCCCCTCTGATTCAGGAGTTGCTGCTAATGACTCAGGATCGATATCTAAAAGACCAGCTACTGCATCACCAATGTCGCCAAGACCTTGGTAAATATCTTTGCCTGAACTGAACAGCTTGTCGGTGTTAGATTTACCTTTACTGTCACGCTTAAGAATGATTTTTTGACTATTAGATACGATAATATTGAACTTTGAACCATCAAGAGTGTTTAGTGATACTCCCGCATCTTCAAGATAGTGAAACTTAAACTCAGCAACAACAGTCATATACTCTGGTGGTATAACCTTTGAGTGGTCAAAGGATTCAATCTCACGTAACGCCTGTAAAACAGTTTTGTCCGGCGCGAAAATAATTGCGTTTTGAATAAATCGTTCATCAGTTCCTTTCTTATTACCTGCCAAGAAATCATAAAAAATGCAGGTTGCCATAAGAATGGTTTTTCCTGTCCCCATGGTTAACGCAAAAATGTAGTTTGGATACAGCCTTCCAGCATTGCTGGCCTTCATGCTTTTGAAAATACCTTTGTAGTCCTGTTGGGACATCTCCCAAAACATGTCACCTTGACGAATTTGTCCATCAATGGCGTCAAGTCCTGTCACTCGTCCTTCGAACTTACCCTTGCTTGAATACCAATCTTCAAAAAGTTGATAAACAGGTTTATTGTCTAAGAACTCCTTAAGAAAAACATAAATTTCAAGCGCTTCAAATTGCGGAACACGAAGGAAACTCCCTGGACGAGAGGGATCGTTATAGTCAAGAAACGCCTTACTGAGCCGAGTGTAGTTTTTACGAACTAGCCCACGTTTTTGTTTATAAAACTCATGCAGATGAAGATAGAATGAACTATTTAGCTCGAAATTATCCTGAGCAATTTTAGCCATGACTAATTACCTCTTCATAAGATTCAGATAACAAATCAGTAATCTTGATTTTTATGTTACTTGCGCCTTGAGGTATATCATAAACACCTTGAACAAATTGATCTTTTTCTGGAATGTCGATTACTACAGGTTCCATAACCGCACCGTCATAGTTCCAGTCAATCATGATTGACTCAACCATCTCACGCCACTCTGTAACATCTTCTTTTTGTTGGCTCAACTTTTGAAGAAGATTCCGAGGATAAAACGTTTTTACAATTAGTTTTCCATCACGGATATCAATTACTGCTTCTGAGTCATATTTAAAAGTTAGATCTGATTTATCACGAAGAATATCAACTACTTCTACCTTTAGCTTGTAACCACTTTCATTTTCTAAGACTGCTGCTAAGCCAGGTTCATGACCCATGCACACCAACATGATTTCTTCAACCGGCTTATTAGGATTTTGCGCTTTTCTTTCCTCAAATTTCTTATAAGGAAAGTTTGCTAATAGCTCATTTAAGTCTTCTTTAGTTGCAATACGATTTACTGGCAGAATTTTCACTTTGAATCCGTCTTTTTCACCATCATAAATAGATGAAAATTCTAATTGCTGAACTTCAAGAGCGTGTATTATAAGCTCTTTTGCTTCGACAGGATTCCTGAATATTTCGTAGTTATTAACATTGTAACATTCGAAACTGGAGCCTAGACCACTCAATCTCTTCGTACTTGTCTGTATAGCACCAAAGTTTATATCAGCCCCAATGAATCTTCTATTTAGCATACTCGCTGCGGCTGGAGTTGTTCCGCACCCCATAAAACAATCGAAAACTAAGTCACCTTCATTTGTCGAAGACGATATAATTCTTCCTGATTACCACCATGATTCAGCCCTTCAGGACTACACTTAAAGGGTTCTGTTCTGGAGGGTTAAATCATGGCCAGAAACA
>NZ_BAAGVN010000295.1:0-10386 GCF_054780855.1 Pseudaeromonas pectinilytica | reverse complement strand
TACAACCAAGAGCCCAACAGTGCAAAATCCTGGTTATCGGGTGGGGTGAAAATAGTCAACAACACGTAAAGGGAACAGCGCCTACTTTGCAGGCACCCAATGAGACCGCAAGGTCAGCAAAAAGCCCCGATAGCAATATCGGGGCTTTTTTGTATTCATTTTTAAGGCTCCATAATTGGAGCGCCTCTATCATAAAGACCATCTTTGGGACTGAGCATTGCTTCTGTCGTTAAAAATGAAAGTCCCAGGCCCCTTTGATCCGTGTATGAAGCTTGTCATAATAGGCCTTCCCTAAAGGATGCTGGGAGCTTAATCCCGCACTCCGGCTCGCCTAATGCAAACAAGGATGCAACTGCATGTTAAAAGTGAATGAATATTTTGAAGGGCAGGTAAAATCGATTGGCTTTACCAACACCGCAGGTAAAGCAACGGTTGGCGTTATGGTTCCGGGTGAATATACCTTTAATACCGGTGCGCCCGAGTTGATGGTTGTGATCCGCGGCGCCTTGACCGTTCTGCTGCCTGAGCAGGATCAATGGGTTACGTTTGGTGCTGGTGAACAGTTTGATGTACCAGGCAACAGCGCATTTCAACTGCAAGTGAATGAAGAAACTGCCTATTTGTGTGAGTTTAAATAATAGCGTCAGTTTTAAATAAAAAGCGGCACTCAGTGCCGCTTTTTTATTTTCGCAGGATCCCAGATTATGAATAGGTTATTTGAGCAACCCGGCTTCGATGAAATAACGTTTGGCTCCCGGATGTAATGGTGCTGAAAGTCCTTGGCTGACCATTTGTTGTTTATTTAATTGCGAGAATGCCGGGTGAAGTCGTTTGAACTGCTCAAAATTATCAAAAACAGCTTTTACTAATTGATAGGCAATATCTTCGGGCAGTTGGCTAGTTGTGACCAGAGTGGCTGATACACCAAACGATGGAATATCCTGATCTGCGCCGCGATAGAGTCGGCCTGGAATAACCGTTTTGCTGTATTCCGGATGAGCAGATAATAACTTATCAACACCAACACCCGATATTTCGACTAGGCTGATATCGCAACTACTACTTGCCTCTTTGATGGTGCCACTTGGATGACCGACGACGTAGACAAAGGCATCGATCTTATTATCACACAGCGCTTGGGCTCTTTCGGCGCCTTTGAGCTCGGAAATTTCGGAGAAGGTTTTAAGATCCCAGGCCTGGCTACGCATCAATATATCCATGGTGCTGCGATCACCTGAGCCTGGGTTGCCAATGTCGACGCGCTTGCCGGGTAAGTCATCTAATTGCTGGATATTGGCATCTTGTCTGGCGACTATGGTTAAGGGTTCAGCATAGAGACCAAATAGGCTGCGTAATTCACTATCAGCCCCAGCCGGAACAAATTCTCCTTGCCCTTTAAGGGCTGCCATCTGGGCGTCAGACTGTACAACGGCTAAATTCACTTTATGAGCCCGAAGGGCCTGCAGGTTATAAATAGAGCCGCTGGTTGCTTGAACCGAACATCGAAGTTTCAATGGGCCAGTTGTTTTATTGATAAGCCGACATACAGCTCCGCCTGCTGGATAATAGACACCCGTTACGCTTCCGGTGGCAATAATAAGCGAGGAGGCTTGTGGTGCGGCGAGGGCTACTGTGGGCAGCGCGCTGGCGACAATGGCTGCGGATAGTACACGGCAGAAAAATCTACGCATGGTCATGACATTCCTTAAGCTGAGACTGCTTCGACTTACTGAGTGATGTTAGGCAAGCGCAATCAGCCAAACCTTAACGGGGTTATCGGGCTAATGCAATGTAATGATAGATGACGCACGAATAACCAGCTGATTGAGCAAGAGTAAAGGTTGCGGCAGATACCGCAACCTCAGCTGCGAAGGTTTAGTCGTTGGTCCGTGCCAGAATAACACGCTTCATCCGGCGTATTGCTTCGGTCAGCAGCTCTCTGGAACAACCAAAATTGAGGCGGATAAAATTGCCATCGCCGAACTGGGCTCCTGGTGAGAGACCGACGCCGCCCGCTTCAAAGCTGGCAATCGGATTTGCCAACTGGAGACCGGAGACATCGATCCAGGCCAGATAGGTAGCTTCGATATGCGCTATTTTCACCCCGGGTAAGGAGCCTAGCTCGCGCATCAGCAGGTCGCGATTATCCCGCAGATATTCCAGCTGAGCGGCCAGCCATTCTTCCCCTTCGGCATACGCGGCTTCTGCAGCGATAAAGCCGAGTAGATTGTTGTCAGCCATCAAGCCGCGCATCGATTGTTGTAACTTATGGCGCAGGGTTGGATTGGGAATGATGGCAAATGAGCAGCATAAACCGGCAATGTTAAAGGTCTTACTCGGTGCCATCAGTACCGCACTGCGTTGAGCGGCCGCGGCGGAGAGGCTGGCAAAGGGAATATGGCGCGCGTCTTTATCCAAAAGCAGGTCGCAATGGATTTCGTCGGAACAAACGGTCACCTCGTGTCGCTCGGCAATGTCTGCGATTCGCTCTAGCTCGGCACGGGTAAATACAGTACCGCCCGGGTTATGGGGGTTGCACAGCAACAGCAAGTCAGCATCGACGGCCAACTGCTCGAGTCGTTCAAAATCGGGCAACCAACGATCGGCCACCAGTTGCATCGGCAGATGACTGATGCGACGTTCGTTATAGCCTGGGGCATTCAGGAACGGATAATAAACCGGGGTAGGGCTAATGATGCTGCTCTCGGGTCGGCACCAGGCTTTGCAGGCGAAATTCAGTCCGGGAACAACACCTGGCATGAATAACAACCAGTCGGCCTCAACCTGCCAACCGTATAGGGAATGCATGCGCTCCAGGATCAGTTTTATCAAGCGCGGGGAGGGGCGACTGTAACCAAATACGCCATGATCAATCCGCTGATGTAAGGCTTCAAGAATAGCGGGGGCAGCTTGGAAGTCGGTATCTGCAACCCATAGTGGTAGAATGTCTTTATCGCCATATTTATCCCACTTCAGGCTTTGTGTGCCGCGGCGATCAATCACTCCATCGAAATCAAACATGTCACTCTCACTAGCAGGGGAAAGTGACACTGTAAAAAGAATTCTGAACGACGGCAACCCATGGTGTGGTGAATTCCATGCGAGGTCAGGCGTCAGGACTATTATCGGAGATTATATGTCGCGCATCAGTAACTGCTGGGGCCTGCATTTCAACCGGACACTGCTGGTCTTTATGGCGGTTACCTTCTTGTCGGGAACGGGAGCCGCCCTTTTCGTGCCGACCATGAGTTTGTTCTTGACCGAGCAAGTCGGCGCTAGTCCATTTGCGGTTGGCTGCTTTTACACCTGCAATGCATTGGCCGGGATCCTGCTCAGTCACTCGCTGGCGCGTTATTCGGATCGCCAGGGCGGCCGGAAAAAACTGATCCAGTTTTGTCTCTCGTTCGGGATCCTGGCGTGCCTAGTGTTCGCATTGAGCCGTAATTACTGGGTACTGGTGAGCTTGGGGATTGTGTTGCTGAGCATCGGCGCCACCGCATCGCCGCAATTATTTGCACTGGCTCGTGAGCACAGTGATGCGCGTGGTGAGCGAAGTGTCATGTTTACTTCGCTGATGCGGGCCCAGTTCTCTCTAGCCTGGGTGCTGGGTCCGCCGGTGGCCTTTGCGGTTTCGATCCACGCGGGTTTTACCTGGTTGTTCTTACTCGGGGCCGGAGTCTATCTGTGTAGTGTGGTGCTGGTGTGGTGGGGGCTACCGAATAGCCCATTGCCGATGGCCGGCTCCCGTGTTGAGCTGGCAGGATTTCGTCACAGTCGGGATGTCCGCTGGTTATTTTTTGCCTCCACACTGCTGTGGATGTGCAACAGCATGTACCTCATCAATATGCCGCTTTATGTCTCCCGGGAATTACATCTCTCTCAGGGACTTGCCGGTTGGATGATGGGGACTGCTGCCGCACTGGAGATCCCGATCATGCTGGTAGCTGGCTATCTCAGTGCCCGCTGGGGTAAGAAACCTATGTTGTTATTGGCGGCATTGGCCGGTTGCTGTTTTTACGTCGGGATGTCCAGTTTCAGCTCACCGCAGGCCTTGTTAGTGCTGCAAGTTGCTAATGCGTTGTTCATTGGCATTTTGGCGGGACTGGGGATGATTTACTTCCAGGATCTGATGCCGGGCCAGTTGGGTCAGGCGACCACGCTGTTCACCAACAGCATCCGCTCCGGCGCTATTGTCGCGGGCTTGTTGGCCGGTCTGATTGCGGAGTATTGGAGTTATTTTGGCGTGTTTGTCCTAGCCATCGCTGTGACGGCGTTGGCGATGGCCCTACTCTGGCGTGTGCGAGCTGTCCGATAATTCGACCTGGGGTAGTTCAATGCTGGATCGGGTCGCCAATTCGGGCTGTTGCAGCTTGTGGCTGGTGCGTAGACACTCCAGTAGTCGCGATGCACTCGGACCAAGTCGTTCGGGATTCGGCACGACCAGATGGGTAAAAAACTTTCGCGCACTACTTTCCCGAAGTTGAATTCGGTGCAGGCGGTTTTGTTGCAGCAAGGGTTCAACTAAATGGATGGGCAGCCAGGCAAAGCCGAGCCCGGACAGCAAAATGCCAATCGCCTCATGGAAGTTATTCACGGTCCAGCGTTGTTCCGCCTTGAGCCAGCCGGTCAATTCCTGCGGATTTTTACCGGTATCCTTGATGACGATCTGTAATTCCTGGCTCAGATCCGCCTGCGCCAGGCCGGTGGTAATTCTGGCCAGCGGATGCAGGGGATGACAGACGGGTAACAGGGTGATTTCGGCCAGGGGTTCGCCGAGGAAACCCTTAGGGACATGGCCTGTAATCACCAAATCGGCTTGTTGCTCTAAAATGGCGTCCTGGGAGCCGGTGAGGACGGTATCCATCAACTGCAGTTGGGTGCCACGCGACTTGGGATAATAGAGTTGTAGAGCCCGATTGATCAGCGGGCGGGGGTGGACTAGTTCGACGGCGAGCCGGATCTCGGCTTCCCAGCCTTGGTGAATGTTGAACGCCAGCAACTCCAGCTCTTCCATTTGCTGGGTCAGCTGTTTTGCCCGGCGCAAGAATACCTCACCTTCTTCGGTCAAGAAGGCTTTGCGACCACGCACTTCCAGCAATGCGACCCCCAGAGTCTGCTGCAATTTAGCAACCGCATGGTTCAGCGATGACTGGCTTTTATTGAGCTTTTCGGCGGCCTGTGCATAACCGCCAAATTCGACAACTGCCTGGAAAATTCGCCATTGCTCAAGTGTGCTCTTGGGTCGAAACATAATGCGTGGGATTCCATGTCAAACGGAACAGCGGTGTTCCATTACTAGTCTAGAGAACTCTGGGCGCTGCAGATAATAAGTTACCCGTTTCGCGGCGGTTGTGCATCCACACTCTGACCATGCACGCTTCGGCCATCGTTACCCATCAGATAAAGATAGACGGGCATCAGAGCCGCCGGAGTGGGCAAACAGCCCGGATCCTCATCCGGACGCGCTTTGGCACGCATGGCGGTACGTGTGGCACCAGGATTGATCGCATTGACCCGGATATGAGTCGTGGCCAATTCATCGGCTAACACCTGCATCAATCCTTCGGTTGCAAACTTGGATACGGCATAAGCGCCCCAGTTTGCTCTGCCGCGCCGACCTACACCGGATGAAGTAAAGAGTATGGCGGCCGCGGGACTGCGCCGCAGCAGAGGTAACAGCGCCTGGATCAGCAGTAGGGTTGAGGTCACATTGACCTGCTGTACCTGTTGCCACTCAGCAGGATCTGCCTGCTCGATAGGACCTAGGGTACCGAGAATACCGGCGTTCAGCAGCAGGCCATCCAATCGATGAAAGGTGCTGGATAATTGTTCTGCCAGCTGATGATACTCCTGTGGGCTCGCGGTGAGGAAATCCAGTGCATAGACCACCGGTGAGACACCGGTCTCGTGTTGAATCATAGCAGCGAGCCGATCGAGTTTATTCTGACTCCTGCCCAGCAATACCAGAAGAGCGCCATGGCGCGCATAGGTCCAGGCGGCTTCTTTACCAATACCGTCACTGGCGCCGGTCACCAGAATGACTTTATTGCGTAACAACTCAGGATCTGCTTGATAGTTCAACATGTTAGCAACGACTCCTCCTGATTTTGACGCTCAAGTGTAAACAGTTTGCCGTATCGGTCGCCAGAGATTCCCGTGAATTCGACTGGAAAATTCACGAGATATGGCAACGAATTTTGCCAAGTGGCAAAAAGTTCGTAGAATGGGCCGGTTTCCCGTCATCCTGGAGTCAAATTTGGACTATTTCTACGGTTTTCTGCTGTTTACGGCCAAGAGCTTGATCCTAATTGTGGCGATTGGCGCCCTGCTGGCGTTTGTCATGACCATGGCGGCGCGGCAAAAAGCGCGCAAGGGACAGCTCGAGTTACAGGATTTATCCGAAGAGTATCAGCAGACCCGGGAACATTTGCAGTTGGCCTTGTTGAATGACGACCAGGCCAAAGCGCACAACAAACAGCGTAAAAAACAGCTCAAGGCGGCGAAGAAACAAGCAGCCGAGGTTAAGCCGAGATTATTCGTCATCGATTTCAAGGGTGGAATGGAGGCCAAGGAGGTTGCCAATCTGCGTGAGGAGGTCACCGCCGTGCTGGCGCTGGCCGAGGGTCAGGATCAGGTTCTGGTCCGCGTCGAGTCGGGTGGTGGCGTGGTGCACGGCTATGGACTCTGTGCTTCCCAGTTACAACGCCTGCGGGATCATGGCTTGCATCTGACTGTAGCGATCGACAAGGTGGCGGCCAGCGGCGGTTATATGATGGCCTGCGTGGCACAACATATTATTGCGGCTCCGTTTGCTATCGTGGGCTCGATTGGTGTGGTGGCGCAATTGCCCAATTTTCACCGTCTGTTGCAAAAGCATGATATCGATTATGAGCAACATACCGCGGGACAATACAAACGGACTCTGACTCTGTTTGGTGAAAATGATGAGCAGGGGCGGCAAAAGTTTCGTGAGGAGCTGGAATCTGTTCATCAACAATTCCGCCAGTTTGTGGCTAAAAATCGCCCCCGTATCGAACTGGATCAGGTGGCGACCGGCGAGCATTGGTTAGCCACTGAAGCGTTGAAGTTGAATCTGGTCGATGAACTGCGTACCAGTGATGATTATCTGGTCGACCATTATGAGAAAAAACAAGTGGTTAAAGTGCACTACAAGATCCATAAAGGACTTGGCGAGCGTTTTGGCCAACAGACTGCAACCGTGCTGGAGCAGGCGGTGATAGGGGTGCTGCAGCGTCTGCGCCTTCCGTTTTAGTCGTTAGGGTTCAGGTTCTGGGTGGGCAGATGGCGAGCTTGAAATTCCCTTGCCAGGCGACACATAAAATTAGCGCATCCCGGTTTGTCGAATAAAAAAGGTTGCGTCCGAGCGATTCGCCTTCCATTTTAATAAATAACCGATGCCGCCGACTGAGCGGCATCATACTGTTTTTCAGCCAGCGTCATTAAGGACAGAGTAAGCGTCTATGGGCAAATCACTGGTGATTGTTGAGTCCCCGGCCAAGGCCAAGACTATCAACAAATATCTGGGTAAGGACTTCATTGTGAAGTCGAGTATCGGTCATGTGCGTGATCTGCCAACCAGCGGTTCTGCAAGTACGACGGAAAAAGAAGAGAAAAAACCGGTCGTTCGCAAAAGTAGCAAAGGCATGACAGATGCCGAGAAAGCTGAGCGCGACTACCAATCTCTGGTTTCCCGTATGGGCATAGATCCGGAACATGGATGGGCGGCCCGCTACCAGGTGCTGCCGGGTAAAGAGAAGGTGGTGAATGAACTCAAGAGTCTTGCCGAAAAAGCCGACACCATCTATCTGGCAACCGACTTGGACCGCGAAGGGGAAGCCATTGCCTGGCACCTGCGGGAACTGATTGGCGGCGATGAGACTCGTTTCAAGCGGGTGGTGTTCAACGAAATTACCAAGAGCGCGATTCAAGAAGCCTTCTCCCAACCCGGTATTCTCAATCAGGATCGCGTCAATGCCCAGCAGGCGCGTCGCTTCCTCGATCGGGTCGTCGGCTATATGGTATCGCCGCTGTTATGGAAAAAACTGGCGCGCGGTTTGTCGGCTGGACGAGTGCAGTCGGTCGCGGTGCGGCTCATCGTCGAAAAAGAGCGCGAAATCAAGGCGTTTGTTCCAGAAGAGTACTGGGATGTGCATGCCGACCTGTTGACGCAAGCTAAGAATGCGCTGCGCATGCAGGTGGTGAGCTGCGATGGCGCCGCTTATAACCCTGTGGTCGAAGCGGATGCCAAACGCGCCTGTGACGTGTTGCAATCGGCTCGCTACCATGTGGTCGGGCGCGAAGATAAGCCGACCAGCAGCAAGCCGTCGGCACCCTTTATTACCTCGACGCTGCAACAGGCGGCCAGTACCCGTTTGGGGTATGGGGTTAAGAAAACCATGATGATGGCCCAGCGTCTGTACGAAGCGGGTTATATCACCTACATGCGTACCGACTCCACTAACCTGAGTCAGGAAGCGGTCGAATCGGTTCGAGACTACATCCTGCAGGAGTTCGGTGCCGATTATTTGCCCGAGGCGCCGTTAGTGTATGGCTCGAAGGCCAACGCCCAGGAGGCGCACGAAGCTATTCGTCCTTCCAGCGTGCGTTTGCGGGCCGAGAAGATCGAGGACATGGAAGCGGATGCGGTCCGCCTGTATGACCTGATCTGGCGTCAGTTTGTCGCCTGCCAGATGACCCCAGCACAATATGACTCCAGCACCCTGACGGTGGCTGCGGCCAACTATGAGCTGCGCGCCAAAGGACGCATCCTGCGCTTTGCCGGTTGGACCAAGGCGCAACCTGCCATGGGACGTAAGGGGGACGATATCGAGTTGCCGGCCGTTACTGCCGGTGATGAACTGGCACTGATCGCCCTGGATCCCAAGCAACATTTCACCAAGCCGCCAGCACGCTTTACCGAAGCGGCTCTGGTCAAGGAGCTGGAAAAACGCGGTATTGGTCGCCCCTCCACCTATGCAGCCATCATCTCCACCATTCAGGAGCGTGGTTATGTGAAGGTGGAGAATCGTCGCTTCTATGCCGAAAAAATGGGCGAAATCGTCACCGAGCGTCTGGTGGAAAGTTTTAGCAACCTGATGAGCTATGACTTCACCGCTCAGATGGAAAACTCGCTGGATGAGATTGCCGAAGGCGAGCTGGAATGGAAGGTGCAGCTGGATAACTTCTACCGCAACTTCAAGGCGACCCTGGATAAAGCGGAATCCGATGCGGCCGAGGGCGGCATGCGTAGCAATCAGATGATTCTGACGGATATCGACTGTCCGGACTGCGCCCGGAAAATGGGGATCCGCACTGCGACCACCGGGGTGTTTTTGGGATGTTCCGGTTACGCCTTGCCGCCCAAAGAGCGTTGCAAGAAGACTATCAACCTAGTGCCGGGTGATGAGTTTATTGCCGCTGACTCGGATGAGGGCGAAGTCAATGCGTTACGCGCCATGCGTCGCTGCCCGGTCTGTGGCACCGCAATGGACTCCTATCTGATTGATGAAACCCGTAAGTTGCACGTCTGTGGTAATAATCCGGATTGCGATGGCTATGTGATTGAGCAAGGACAGTTCCGCCTCAAAGGCTATGAAGGTCCGGTGATTGATTGCGAACGCTGTGGCTCGCAAATGCAGCTCAAGACCGGGCGCTTTGGCAAGTTCATGGCCTGCAGCAACGAGAGTTGCAAGAATACCCGTAAGATCTTGCGCAACGGCGATATAGCTCCGCCCAAGGAGGATCCAGTTCCCTTGCCGGAGCTCAAGTGCACGCAATCCGATGCGCATTTTGTGCTGCGGGATGGGGCTGCTGGCTTGTTCCTCGCCGCCAGTAACTTCCCGAAGTCTCGTGAAACCCGGGCACCCTTGGTTTCAGAGTTGAAGCGTTTCAAGGATCGTCTGGCGCCCAAGCATCAATATTTGGCCGATGCTCCGGTGGCGGATCCGGATGGTAATCCGGCGATTGTTCGCTTTAGCCGGAAAACCAAGGAGCAATATGTGATGACCGAGGTGAATGGCAAGGCGACAGGTTGGACTGCGTTTTATTCCGCCGGTCGCTGGACGGTGGCTGAAGCCAAAGGCAGCAAAAAAACGGATGATAAAAAATAAATCGTCATAATGTTTAATATGACGAGGTTAAAACAAGGGAGGCGCACTGTGCCTCCCTTGTTTTTTGGTTTATTGAAACAGTATATTAATTAATAGAGACATTCTAATTGATTCGATTGATTGGCAGGGCAAGATCGCGAACGTTTTTTAAGCAGGGCATGAGGATTTGACCGACCGAACGGGGTGTGATCTTATACTCTCTTTTACGGGAGTTTCGTCATGAACCATCAAGCGGCATTTACCCAATTCTTCTCCG
>NZ_BAAGVN010000294.1:0-9949 GCF_054780855.1 Pseudaeromonas pectinilytica | reverse complement strand
GCTAAAAAAAGCAAGTTGGGATGACAATTATCGGGCACAGCTATTCTTTGGTTAAAAGTTCATCAAAGTGTGCTCCCGCCCTGGGTGAAGCTGGATTATCCACCAAGGCCGATGATGGTAAAAACCCGTGGGCTGGCAATCCGCTCTATGCCGATAAAACTTTATTTATGCTTTCCCGCGTCGGCAATCAACAGGGCGTATTTCCGGGATCGCAATTCCCCGACGATCCCGCCAGTATTGATGCCTTTCAGCGATCCTGGAATCCATATTCTGGCGAGTTGGATAACGAACTAAATGCCAAAACCATGGCCCAATTGCTGAACAAAATTGGTCCGAGTATCTTGGTAACCCACTCCATGGGTGGCACCATCGGCTGGCGTACCCCGTTTTATACCCCTAATGTCAAGGCGATTGTGGCCTATGAACCCGGTGGTACCCCATTTATTTTCCCTGACAGCGAAATGCCTCAGCCCATCAACACCACCTTTGCACCACTGGCTGCTACCGCATTAGGTGTACCCATGAATGAATTTATGAAATTAACGCAGATCCCGATCATTTTGTATTATGGTGATTACATTGCCGATCAGCCAAGCCCTGCGGTGGGGCCGGATAAATGGCGTAGTGAATATAAAATGGCTCAACAATTTGTGGCCACCATCAATCGGCATGGCGGGGATGCCACCCTGATCCATTTACCCGATATTGGTATCAAAGGGAATTCACACTTTTTGATGGCAGAAAAAAATAATGTTCAGCTTGCTGAATTAATGAGTGGCTGGTTACGCAGTAAGGGGCTAGAAAAATAACTATTCATATCTCAATCAATGAAATGTGCAATTTTTATTTTGAATATTTCACGGCCAGAAAATCACTTGCATCTGCAACATATCAGGTTCCACGCTCGCAAAGATATGAGCAAGGAGATCACCTCACTGATTGATTCATGGTTATCGGCAGAGTTCCAAACATAACTCCGCCAACATAGTCTCATCGTGAGTGTCTGGACTCCCTGTATCCAGATACTGTGGATGAGGTATATCCACCCTCAACCCAGGAGGTATTTGTCCAACCTTGGCATGTTGACGCCAAGTTCCTTGTGAAACTAAGTCCTTTTGCGCGGCCCACTTATGGCCGCGCTTTTTTTGGGTGCGCAAACACACCAGGATGATGGCTAAGAGCTGGCGACTAAAACACGGAGGATATCCACCCTCGATGCGGAGCTCAGTCTATCGATGATTGAGCTCGCAACCGGGCTAAGCCGGATCAGAGCTTGAGGGTCTCGATGACCATGCGCAGCGCCGGCGAGACATTGCGGTGCGGGTAATACAGATGCTGCCCATCCAGGCTGTGCCTGAAATTCTGCAACACCTGGATGAGGTTACCGCGTCCGAGATCCTCAGCCACCAGATCCTCGGGCACATAGGCCAACCCCAATCCTGCCCTTGCCGCAGCAGCCTCCATGTAACTGTCCGAGAAGACCCACTGCCCTTGCGGTTTGTGTTTGACCAACTTGCTTTCATCCCATAACTCCCACTGATACAGGCTGCCATCGGCAAACTGATAGGCAATGCAAGGGTGTACCGCCAGATCGGCCGGAGTCTGTGGAAATCCGTATTGCAGAAAGTGCTCTGGCGTCGCCACCATCACCATCTCCATGTCAGGCGCAATCCGCACCGCCACCATGCCTTCATCGACCTCATCGCCCGGCCTGATACCGGCATCAAAACGCTCATCGATGATATTCACGAAGCGGCTCTCACTGATCAGCTCCAAGCGAATATCAGGATAGCGTTGCCGAAACGAGGCCAGCTTGGGCAGCAGTATCTTGTCAATCGCATACTGGCTGGCATTGATCCGCACCGTGCCGGACGGGGTATCCCGAAAATGGGCGAGCGTGGCCAGTCCGGCATCCAGAGACTGAAAACTGCTCTGGGTGGTTCGATACAACTGTTCCCCGGCCGGAGTCAGTGACAGGCGGCGTGTGGTCCGCACGAGGAGCTGCACCCCGAGTCTAGCCTCGAGATCGCGAATGGTACGACTGACCCCGGATTGGACGAGGCCCAGTCGGGCAGCTGCCTTGGTAAAGCTGCCTTCGCGAGCCACCAGCATAAACACATGGAGATCGTTGTAATTCTCGCGACTCTTCATCTTGCTCCACTCCCTACCGTCCACCTCGGGTACTCGTCTTGTGACCCATCGGCAGCCCCTAATTAATCACAAAAACGCATTAATGTTATCAAAAAACCACCTCTAATCATCACTAATTATTCTCACTAAAATGCGGGCCATGGGTCACAAAAGCACCAATGCCTGAACCACAAACCACGAATCAACCGCCAAGGAGCCTTGCCATGAATGTTCTACCCAAAAAACTGAGCGCTATCGCCTCTGCCCTGTTGTTGGGCGCAGCATTAACCGGAGTCTCCACCATGAGTCATGCCCAATCAGTCGATCCCACAGCCCCCGTCTCCATGGTGACCGAATGGGATAAAACCTTTGCCCAAAGCAACCAGGTTGACCATCGCAAGGTCACCTTCAAAAACCGTTACGGCATCACCCTGGTGGCCGACCTCTATCTGCCGAAAAACCGGGGGAATAGCAAGCTGGCTGCCATTGCCGTCGGCGGCCCCTTTGGCGCGGTGAAAGAGCAATCGAGCGGTTTGTATGCACAAACCCTGGCGGAGAGTGGCCTCGTCACTCTGGCGTTTGACCCCTCCTATACCGGCGAAAGTGGCGGCCAACCCCGCAACGTCGCCTCCCCGGATATCAACACCGAAGATTTCAGCGCCGCGGTGGATTTTCTCGGCCTGCAACCCGAGGTCGATCGTAATCGCATCGGCATCCTCGGCATCTGTGGCTGGGGCGGCATGGCGCTGAATGCCACCGCCGTGGACAAGCGCATCAAGGCCGTGGTGGCCAGTACCATGTACGATATGACCCGTGTGATGTCCAAGGGCTACAACGACAGCATGCCGCTGGCACAGCGCACCCAGATCCTGGAGCAACTGGGCCAGCAGCGCTGGAAGGATGCCGAAAACGGGGCCCCGGCCTACCAACAGTCCTACAACACCCTGAAGGGGGGTGAGCCGCAATTCATGGTGGACTACCACGACTATTACATGACCAAGCGTGGCTATCATGCTCGGGCGGTCAACTCCGGAAATTCCTGGACCCAGACCACGCCGTTGTCCTTCATGAATATGCCGCTCCTCAGCTACATCAAGGAGATCTCGCCGCGCCCACTGCTGCTGGTCCATGGCGAGAAGGCTCACTCACGCTACTTCAGTGAAACCGCCTACGCGGCCGCCAATGAACCGAAAGAACTGTTGATCGTCAAAGGTGCCACTCACATCGACCTGTACGACGACCAGGCGCACAAGATCCCGTTTGACAAGATCGAGCAGTTTTTCAAAACGAACTTGAAATAACCATCAAGTAGCCGGAGCAAATGGACTCGCTCTGGTCGGCAAAACACTAAGTCCTTTGCGCGGCTTGCCTATGGCCGCGCTTTTTTACTGCCCTCTCGCCGGCCTACCGCCGGGTGACGGGTCGCCACCTCGGCAAGCGCCAGCCATCCGCTGCATGTTGGCTGGATCAGGCAAGACAACGGCAGGATCATGTCTGGCGCCGAGGCCTGGGGAGGATGACAATTCGCTTCGCTCAGCGACACAGCCATCCTTGTCGAACCCTGGTTACTGGAGGAGTCTCTGATGTCCAATTCACTTCGCCGTCCTCTTGCCCTGTTGCTACTGCTGAGCAGCGTCGCTGCCAGTGAACCCAGAGAGGAAAGCATGAATATTCAACTCATCATCAATGGTCATCGCCTGCAGGCCACGCTGGAGAACACAGCGAGCGGTCGTGATTTCTACGCCTTGTTGCCACTGACGCTGAGCGCTAAAGATTATGCCGATACCGAGACCGTCGCCGATCTGCCACGCAAGCTGACGACCCAGGGGGCACCCGCCGGTATCGATCCGCAGATTGGCGACATCACCTACTACGCGCCCTGGGGCAATCTGGCGCTGTTTCACCACGATTTTGGCTACTCCAAGGGGCTGATCCGCTTAGGCCATATCGACGGTTCGCCCGATGTCATCCGCCAGGCAATCCAGCTCAGTCGTGGTTCCACACTGACCATTACCCCAGTCACTCATAGCTCTGGCACAGCAGAAGAGATCTAATATGAATCCGCCTATTACCCAAACCGAAACCGGTGAGCCGTCACCGCACGTGGCCCACTGGGGGGGCGTCGGCGCCCTGTCGATGTGCGTCGCCATGTTGATCGCCGCTGAATTTATGCCGGTGAGTCTGCTGACCCCGATTGCTCAGGATCTGGGTGCCACCGAGGGTCAAGCGGGCCTGGCCATCTCGATCTCGGGGCTATTTGCGGTGCTGGCCAGCCTACTGATTGCCCGCATCAGCGCCACGCGGGATCGACGCCATGTGCTGATCGGTCTGACGCTGGTCATGCTGCTTTCCTTGTGCCTCATCGCCATCAGTCCCAGTTTTTGGCTGTTGATGGTCTCCCGGGCGCTGCTGGGGATCGTCATCGGTGGCTTCTGGGCACTGGCCACCGCCACTGTCATGCGGCTGGTCGATCAACCCTCAGTCCCCAAGGCGCTGGGGCTCATGTATATGGGTAATGCCATGGCAACCGCCTTTGCCGCGCCCCTGGGCAGCTATCTGGGTGGCATCATCGGCTGGCGCGGCGTGTTCTGGCTACTGACCCCTGCCGTCCTGGTGAACATCCTCTGGCTGTGGCGCGGCTTGCCGTCCATGCCGGCGCAAACCGAGAAAACCACCCACTCGATCTGGGGCCTGCTCCAGCGCCGCCATGTGCTGTTTGCCATGCTCGGCGTCATGCTGACCTTTGCGGGTGCCTTCGCCGCCTTCACCTATCTGCGACCCTTTCTGGAGACGCGCAGCCATGTCAGCGTGCCGCAACTCTCCGCCTTGCTGCTGGCCCTGGGTTTGGCCGGATTTGTCGGCACCACGGCCGCTAGCGCAGCGCTGGCTAACCACCTCTATCGACTGTTGCGCTGGCTGCCACTGGCTCTAGCGGGGGTGACACTGGCGCTCATGCTGGTCGAGCATCAACTCTGGGGCGTGGCATTAGCCATGACGCTGTGGGGCGCGATCAATGCCGCCATCCCGGTCGGCTGGTCGGCCTGGATCGCCGATGGTATTCGAGATGCGCCAGAAAGTGGCGGTGGCCTGATGGTCGCCGCCATTCAGCTCGCCATCATGCTGGGTGCCGCCTTCGGGGGTCTATTGCTGGATCTGATCTCAGTCGAGGCAACCTTTATCGCCAGTGCCCTGCTGCTCATCACCGCCACCTTGCTGGTGGGCAATGGCAAACGACTCAGACCACTCTCATCTATCACACAGGAGTAAATAACATGCATATTCTACGCAATGGTTCCCTACCCTCCCTGCAAGGCCCTGACAACTGGTTTACTGGCCGAGTCCGCATCGATGGTCTTTACCAGCCCGAGGCGCCCGCTCGTTTCTCGGCCGCCACAGTGACCTTCGAGCCAGCGGCGCGTACCGCATGGCATAGCCACCCGCTCGGCCAGATGCTGATCGTGGTGGCCGGTTGCGGCCGCATCCAGCGTGAAGGAGAGCCCATCGAGGAGATCCGGGCCGGTGACCAAGTCTGGATCGCGCCGGGCGAACGTCACTGGCACGGCGCGGCCCCCTTGACCGCCATGAGCCATGTCGCCATTCAGGAATATGAGGATGGAGAAGCGGCCGCCTGGTTTGAACAGGTCAGCGATGCCGAGTATGTAGGGACGCCAGTCCAAACCGCGTCGCGCTAACCATGTCAATCACCAACCGTGTCGAGACCTATGCCGCCCTACCGGGCGGCATACTCGTCGAGTGCCGCCAGCGGGACATGCAGCGCCTCATCGGCCGCAAAAGCCGCCAACAGATAGTCCACCGTCACCCGCACCCGGGGCGCCATCAAGGCACGATGGGGGTACTGCAGCACCATCTCGTAATGACCCGGATCGTGCTGGCCAACCAGCAGCGTCTTGAGCTGTCCAGATTGCAGATACGACCAGGCATGATGGACCCCGACCTGGGCAATGCCCATGCCCAGCACGGCGGATTGCGTCAATGCTTCCGGTGCCGAGAGCGTCAGCACGGCGTGCTCCAGATCCTGGGTGATCAGGCTGCCATCAGCGCGCCTGAAGTTCCAGGGCGAGACCCGTCCCGCCAGAAAACGCCGCGCGATAAGCCGGTGCGCAGCAAGATCCATGGGAGTCTCCGGAATTCCTGAGCGCGCCAGATACTCCGGCGAGGCCACCAGCACCATGTTCAGCTGGCAGATAGGGCGAGCCACCAGCGCAGAATCGGCAACATGGCCACCCCGCAGCGCCAGATCGTAGCCATCGCGCACCAGATCGATGACTCTGTCATCGAAATCCACCTCCACCGACAGCGCCGGATAACGGGTCTGCAGTCCTGGCAATACCGGCATCAGATGGTCCCGCCCGAAAGCAGCACTGGTGGAGATCCGCACATGGCCGCGGGTTTCAACCCGCTGCTCGGCGAGCACATCCACCGCCGCATCCAGGGCTTCCAATGCGATACGCGCCTGTTTCAAAAACAAAGCGCCTTCGTCAGTCAGGCTCAAGGTGCGGGTGGTGCGGTTCATCAACCGCACGCCCAGCGCCTGCTCCAGTCCAGCCACATTCTTGCTGACCGCGGCCGCACTGATGCCCAGCGCCCGACTGGCTGCGGCAAAGCTGCCCGCATCCACCGCTTCGACAAACGATAAAATGGCACGTACCCGCTGTGATATCTCCATACGGCTTCCTCTCCCGAACCCTCGTTGGCCTCGTTCACACCCCACAATACACAACTTTATGTTACGAAAGCATCAACCATACATCGACTTATGGTTGTTAATTTCATGAACCATAATGTTCGCCGTCAGCATGACTGCCATCACTTCCAGGCAGACGCTTTGTCGCCGGACGGTCACAACCAGGAGTTCCCTATGCCCAAACCCGCTTACTTTATCTTTGATGCTCGGATCCATGATCGTGATGCCATGCAGCCCTACATGCAGGGTGTCGAATCCACCTACCATGCCTTTGGCGGCCAACTGCTGGTACTGGGTGGTCAGCTGGAGGTAGTCGAAGGCGATGAGCCACTGGGCAATCTCGTCATCCTGCAATTTCCCGATCGTGAGGTGGCTGGCGGCTGGTACGCCAGTGATGAATACCAGGCCCTACTGCCGTTTCGACTGGCCGGCTCCCGGAGTAACGCCTGGCTCGTCAGCGGCATTGAGCCGACGACAGCGCCCCGCTAATCACCCGCTCACTCCGTAGAGCCGTCCCCCGCCGACGGTCCTGTTCTAACGTTTCGAGGTTTCTGATGAAAACACTGGTTATTGTCTCCCACCCTTACCCTGAACAATCCAACGCCATCAAGGCACTGCAAGCCGTCGCCGAACAGAGCGCGGATGTCACGGTGCGCAATCTGGAGAGTCTGTATGGCTCGGATCTGGCTGCCTTTGATATGGCCGCCGAGCAGCGTGCTGCCGAAGCGGCCGACCGTCTGGTCTTCTTGTTCCCGATCCACTGGTTCAACCTGACACCGATGCTCAAAGCCTATCTCAACGCAGTATGGGCTTACGGATGGGCCTTTGGCCCTGGCGGCACTGCGCTCAAGGACAAGGAGATGCAGATAGTGGTTACCGCCGGGGCAACGGCATTTACCTACTCCAGCGAGGGCATGATCCAGAGCTCCATGGAGGAGGTACTGACGCCCATGAAGGCCAGTGCCTACTACGTTGGCATGCAGTACAACCAGCCGCTGGCCTTCTATCAGGCGATGGGGCTGTCAGCTGAAACCACCCGCGAGATAGAGCGTCAATTTACGGAACGTCTGCAAGCACCCCTGGGTTCTGTGTTAGACCGCTAAACACACCAGCTCTGCTTCCCAATGGCGTTTCCCAATGGCGTAGAGAGCCCGCATCTCATACGCCATTTTTTATTCTGCTTCCTGTACTTCACGACTATCTCATTCTCTCTTGAGCCCCGTGCTGCGCTCTCCCTGGTCCAGCACAGAGCGGCGCTCCACCATTAGCGCACTCCTGCATATCAATGAACACTCTTTTACGAGGCGACGACCCGACAGAGCAAGACAAGTCTCTCATTGGAATGGCAATATCGAACTTCCGTCCTGTCGGAAACAGGCGGGTCGATAACAAGTACTTACGGAAGTTGAATAAGGAAATAACATGTCTATCCAGAAAACTGCGCTCGCTCTGCTGCTCAGCTCCTGCCTGTTGGCGCCCAATGCCTGGTCCGCCAGCGACACCGATGAAGCCCTGGTGATCCAGACCGATTTTGGCGTCAAAGATGGTGCCGTCTCGGCGATGAAAGGGGTCGCCTTTGGCGTCGATGACGACCTGCATGTCTTCGATCTGACCCATGAGATCCCCGCCTATAACATCTGGGAAGCGGCCTACCGCCTCTACCAGACGGTGCCGTATTGGCCCAAGGGCACTGTGTTTGTCAGCGTGGTCGATCCCGGTGTCGGTACCGATCGCAAGTCCGTGGTGCTGAAAACCAAAACCGGCCACTACATAGTCTCACCGGATAACGGCACCCTGACGCTGCTGGCCGAGCACCTGGGGATCGCCGAAGTCCGGCAGATCGACGAGAAGACCAATCGCCTGCCTGGCTCCGAGAAGTCCTACACCTTCCACGGCCGTGACGTTTATGCCTACACCGGAGCCCGGTTGGCCGCTGGCAAGATCAGTTATGATCAAGTCGGCCCCAAGCTCGCCGATCAGGTGGTCTCGATCCCTTATCAACAGGCTCAACTCTCGGCCAACGGTGAGATCAAGGGCACGATCCCGGTACTGGATATCCAATATGGCAACGTCTGGACCAATATCGATGACAGCTTGCTGACCAAGGCCGGTATCCAGAAGGGTGACCAGCTTTGTATCCGCATCCTGGAGGGCAAGCAGGAGAAATACAGCGGCAGCGCCCCTTATGTCAGCAGTTTTGGCGATGTGCCAGAAGGCAAACCCCTGGTCTACCTGAACAGCCTGCTGCAGGTCTCCCTGGCACTGAATATGGATAGCTTCTCGGCCAAGCATCAGGTCTTCTCCGGCGCTGAATGGCAATTTAACCTGAAGAAATGCCCATAAACATCCACCCCACGGCTCAGGCGTCAATCCATCTCATTAGTGCAGGCAAGATAGCCTGTTGAGCCAATCGTTGGCGGCACGAATGCCGCCAACGAACTCCCTTCGGTCGCAGCCAGCTACAGGCTAGCCACGACGGGAGACGTCCATTCTTCGACGTACTCTTCATTCTCTGTTTCTCCCCGATCGCCTCTTACTTTGCATGCCCTCCTCTATCCCAACGCCATGGACCTGTGGATCGTCGCCAAGCTTGTATTCGTCAGAAGAGATGGTAGTCTGGACGTCCAAGTGGCTACACGTCTTAGCGTCTATTTGTCGATGCTTAGCGAAAAATGGAATAACGACATGGAACATCAAACACTCATTCTGGATGGCGGCATGGGCCGCGAATTGCAACGTCGTGGCGCGCCTTTCCGGCAGCCGGAGTGGTCAGCCCTGGCCCTGATGGAGGCCCCCGAACAGGTGGTCGCCGCCCATCAGGCGTTTATCGAAGCGGGTGCTCAGGTCATTACCACCAATAACTACGCCGTAGTGCCATTTCATATCGGCGAAGGTTGCTTCGCCGAGCGGGGATCCGAGCTGACCGCCTTGGCCGGTAAGCTGGCCCGTCAGGCCAGCCGGGGCAGCCAAACTCGGGTGGCTGGCTCCTTGCCGCCGCTGTTTGGCTCCTACCGCGCCGATCTGTATCAAGCGGCGTTGTTGCTCAAATCAGGGAACTATCCCGCAGTTTGGTGATCTGATCTCTTAGGTTCACCACCGGGAGCGCCAGATGGG
>NZ_BAAGVN010000293.1:0-9710 GCF_054780855.1 Pseudaeromonas pectinilytica | reverse complement strand
TACTTCCTGGATCATGCCGCCCCGTTCCCCGGTAATGGACATGGGCTTATGCAACTGGAGCGAAATTAGGATCAGCTATTTAGCTTATGTCCCAGGATGGACAGTTAACATCCATATCCAGCAGGTGAATTGGCACTTATAGTGAAACCAGATGAAACAACGCAATTGATTATGTATCAACAGCAACCGCATGTCTCACCGCGTAAAATATTATCCATATATATATTGCATTATTATTTTAACCCCACAATAATTACTTCAAATCCCGTCAACCGAGAACAAACATGACCGATTTCCTGAAAGTTTTACTTAATATTCGTAGCTTGCGGGCCGTGGCTCGTGACTTGACACTGGAGCAACTCGAAGAAGGTCTTGCCAAATTGACCTCGGTGGTTGAAGAGCGCCGGGCAAATGAAGCCGAAGATCGTAAATCCCGTGAGGAACGCGAGCGCAAAATTTCTGAATATATGAACATGCTGCGCGCGGATGGTATTGACCCTGCCGAACTGTTCCCGGTCGGAGCATCTACCGCTGGCGAAAAAGTAAACAAGCGGGCACCACGCCCGGCCAAGTATCAATATATCGATGAAAATGGCGAACATCGCACCTGGACTGGCCAAGGCCGTCAACCCGTCGCGATCCGTAAAGCGATTGCAGAACAAGGCAAAACACTGGACGATTTCCTGATCTAATCCTGCCACAATAAAACAGGGGGCGCGGCCCCCTATTTTATTTCTCATGGGCTAGCGATGACACACCAATATCTCCGCAAAATAATTCCGCTGTTCCCCCTGTTTACCGTTTGTCTATTGGCATCCATCGCGCAACTTGTCGCGGCAGCACTGCCCCTCGCCTATGACAGAGTGGCCATCCTTCAAGGCGAATGGTGGCGTCTGCTCACGGGGGGCTGGTTGCATCATAATCTGAATCACCTGCTGATGAATCTGCTCGCCTGGGGCTTGATCTACTTGCTGCTGCCGCAATGCCTAGCGGGTTACCGAAGTGTCTGGGTTCTGATCCTGCAGGTAGCGCTAGTCGATACTTTCTTGTTGGTGCTAGTGCCCACGACCCATTTCTACTGGGGTCTTTCCGGTGCTTTGCATGGGCTGTTTGCCATCGGTGCACTGCTGATGATTCAACAACGGGACCGTCAGGGCTGGTGGTGGTTACTCGGGCTGTTGGCCAAACTGGGATGTGATCTGTTGCGTACGGACAGTTTAACCACTGAGCTGATTGGCACCCGAGTACATGTCGAGTCTCATATCATAGGTGCCATCAGTGGCGTGCTGACCGGGTTGTTGCTTTTACTATGGTATCGTCGAGGTGCTAAAGAGCCGACAAAACCGTCGGCTCTTTAGCGGTATTACGCAGCAACAAGCGATTGATTGATAGCCGCCAAGGTCGCGGCCGGATCAACCGCTTGGGTGATGGGACGGCCAATCACCAGATAATCGGAGCCTTGCGCGCAGGCCTCAGCGGGGGTTAACACGCGGCGTTGATCGCCCAGTTCCGAACCCACAGGACGGATGCCCGGCGTGACCAGCTTGAACTCTGCGCCCAGATGCTGCTTGAGCAATGAGGCTTCCTGAGCCGAGCAGACGACACCATCCAGTCCGGCTTGCTGCGTCAATGTCGCTAAGCGCAGAACCTGATCCTGCAAGGAGCCGGCAACCCCGGCTTGTTGGAGTTCATCCTGCTCCATGCTGGTCAGAACCGTCACGGCGATCAGCAGCGGCGCCTTGTCACCGTAGTCGGCTAACGCTTGCTTTGCCGCTGCCATCATGCGTAAACCACCACAGGCATGAACATTCACCATCCAGACCCCTAACTCGGCACTGGCCGCAACCGCTTTGGCAACGGTATTGGGAATATCATGAAATTTTAGATCCAAAAATACGTCAAACCCCTGGGCGACCAAACTCCTGACGAACTCAGGCCCAAATAAGGTAAACATCTCTTTGCCGACTTTCAGGCGACATAAGGCGGGAGAGACCCGCGCGACAAATGCCATGGCATCCGCTTTATTGGCATAATCCAGAGCGACGATGACTTTAGATCCTTGACGTTCTTGCATGAAAACTCCCACTACTCTCCATCCAAACCGCGGATGGGTTTAATACTGGCCCACTGTTTACACGATGGGCACTGCCAGAAGATGACCTTTGTGGAAAATCCACAGCGCTGACATCGATAATTGGGTTTCATCGATATCTGTTTTTCCACCAAATTTTTCAGCAGCGAAATACTTTCTTTGGCCTGCGTACTATCCAGCTCTGCTAATCGATAATCCATCAAGCGGGAAAATGCACGCATGGTGGGATTACGCTTGAGCTCTTTTAAAATTAACTGCTCTGCTTCAACAACACCTTGCTCCGCGTGCGTTAAATCGGCCAACGCCAAGGCAATACTGGTTGATGAAGATTGTTCAAGCCACTTCAATAAGATGGCTTTATAACGCGGATCTGAGATCGGGAAACAACGTTGCAGCAGTGGGAGCGCCTCGGAGACAAAATCAGGGTCTTTATCTCCGATCAGTACCAATATATCCGCAGCGAGACTCTTGTCGTTCTGTTTGAGGTAAATATCGGCAAGAGCAAGCGAGGCTCGAATACAATTTTCATCGACGCTGATGGCTTTTTTCAAGTAGCCAATTGAGCGTTTATCCCCCGCGTCTGGTGACTCTTGTGCGGCTAATTCACAGTAGAAATTGGCCAGCGGCGGCAGGATCTTATCCCCTAGCTTCTTACGACTACGGGTGGCGACAGAAATTGCCTTTTCCCAATCCCGCATCTGCTGATAAACACCAATCAGTAACGCCGCCGCTTCTTCTTCATGCTCATCGTGACGAACTAACTCACTCAGAATATTTTCCGCGCGGTCGAGTAGACCGGCAGCGATAAAATCACGGGCAAGTTCCAGCATGGATAGATTGCGTTGGTCAAACGTCAGACTAGGTCTGGCAATTAGATTTTGGTGAATACGAATGGCGCGATCCACTTCGCCTCGCTGACGAAACAGATTGCCTAATGCCAGATGAGTTTCCAGTGTCTCATCGTCGACTTGCAGCAGTTCAATAAATAAATCAACTGCCTTATCGGGTTGTTCAGAGAGGAGAAAGTTAATACCGGCAACGTAATTGCGCGACAATTTGTGGCTCGATTGCTGATTATCCAGCCGCGCACCACGTTGTCCCATATACCAGCCATAAGCAGCGGCAACGGGTAATAAGAGAAAAAGAAGCTCGAGCATTAATTATTCACTGACGACTCAGCAACACCGGTAGTGGCTTCGAGTCGATCACGTTCAGCTCCCAGACGGGTAACTTGCTTTTTGAGTTGGCGGATTTGTATACGACTTCGGAGCAGCCCCCACGAACATAACAGCGCACAGACGGCAAAACCGGCGGAGAACCAGACCACCATTAAGGAAGAGAGCCGAAACTCATCTTGGGCAATTAGATAATTGAATTTCACATAGAGGCCATTCTCAGCCCCCAAGGTCAATGCCAAGGCAACAACAATGGCAAGAGCGATCACGCTAAATAAGGCTCGCACTGATACCCCCAAGACGGACAAACAAGTGGCACCCGAAGCGGGTCATGCATGCTCACGCAATACTTTCATTGACGCGCTCACGAAGCTCTTTCCCGGGTTTGAAATGGGGAACAGATTTTCCTAATAATTCCACTTTTTCACCGGTCTTCGGGTTGCGGCCTACTCGCGGTGCACGATAGTGCAATGAAAAACTGCCAAAACCCCGAATTTCAATCCGATCGCCACTTTGCAAGGTAATAGCCATCTGCTCCAGAATTTCCCGAATAGCGACTTCCACATCTTTTGATGAGAGATGCAGGTACTTGGCAGAGAGTCGTTCAATCAGATCGGACTTAGTCATAAGGCACTCCTTGAGGGATCCATGCTATTTCAAACATATAAAAAGGGCGGTCTAGACCGCCCTTCTTTGCTTCCTAAGGGAGATTACTCGCCCTTGGCAGCCTTGAACGCTTCAGCCATGGCGCTGCTGAAACCAACTTCTTCTTGTTGGTTCAGGTTTTCCATAACAGCCTTCTCATCAGCTTCGTCCTTGGCACGGACAGACAGGCTAACGGTACGGTTCTTACGGTCAACACCCATGAACTTGGCTTCAACTTCGTCACCGACAGACATCACCAGAGTGGCGTCTTCAATACGGTCACGCGAGGCATCGGAGGCACGAATGTAGCCTTCTACGCCTTCTTCCAGGTCAATGGTGGCACCCTTGGCATCAACGGCAGTCACTTTGCCCTTAACGATAGCACCTTTCTTGTTATCAGACAGGTACTTATTGAAAGGATCTTCTTCGATCTGCTTCACACCCAGGGAGATGCGCTCACGCTCTGGATCGACTTGCAGAACAACGGCGGAGATCTCGTCACCCTTCTTGAACTCGCGAACTGCGTCTTCACCAGAAGCATTCCAGGAGATGTCAGACAGGTGAACCAGACCGTCAATGCCGCCGTCCAGGCCGATGAAGATACCGAAGTCAGTGATAGACTTGATCTTACCGGAGACGCGGTCACCCTTGGCATGAGTTTCAGCAAACAGCTGCCACGGGTTGGACTTGCACTGCTTCAGACCCAGGGAGATACGACGACGTTCTTCGTCAATATCCAGAACCATGACTTCAACGGTGTCGCCAACGTTCACAACCTTAGACGGGTGAATGTTCTTGTTGGTCCAATCCATTTCGGATACGTGAACCAGACCTTCCACGCCTTCTTCGATTTCAACGAAGCAGCCATAATCGGTCAGATTGGTTACGCGACCAGTCAGGCGGGCGCCTTCTGGGTAACGCTTGGCGATAGCAACCCACGGATCTTCACCCAGTTGCTTCAGACCCAGAGATACACGAGTACGCTCACGGTCAAACTTCAGGACCTTAACAGCGATTTCGTCGCCAACATTGACGATTTCGGAAGGATGCTTAACGCGCTTCCAAGCCATGTCAGTGATGTGCAGCAGGCCGTCAACACCACCCAGATCTACGAATGCACCGTAGTCGGTCAGGTTCTTGACGATACCCTTAACTTCTTGGCCTTCTTGCAGATTGGCCAACAGGCTATCACGCTCAGAGGTGTTCTCGGTTTCGATCACAGCACGACGGGAAACAACAACGTTGTTGCGCTTCTGGTCCAGCTTGATAACTTTGAACTCAAGCTCTTTGCCTTCCAGGTGAGCGGTGTCGCGTACCGGGCGCACGTCTACCAGAGAACCAGGCAGGAAGGCACGAATGGTGTTCACTTCGACCGTGAAGCCACCCTTTACCTTGCCGTTGATCAGACCAATTACGGTGGCCTGTTCTTCGTAGGCCTTTTCCAGTTGCAGCCAAGCTTCGTGACGCTTAGCCTTCTCACGGGACAGCTGAGTCTCACCGAAACCGTCTTCTACGGAGTCCAGAGCTACGTCAACGATGTCACCAACGTTGATTTCCAGTTCGCCAACAGCGTTCTTGAACTGTTCAACTGGAATAGCAGATTCAGACTTCAGACCAGCGTCAACCAGGACAAAGCCGTTCGCGATGGAAACGACAGTACCCTTAACAATGGCACCAGGACGGGTTTCGAGTTGTTTCAGAGACTCTTCAAAGAGTTGAGCAAAAGATTCAGTCATGTGTTTGATAACTTGAGAGTAAATAACATCCACCCGGCAATCCGGCCAGAGCGGGGTTGTTCAAATTCGCCTATGCCATTCCTTGGTACAGACGTATCTCCATCCGCGCTTTACGCCCGGATTTCAATTCTTTGCATCACGTGTTGCAGAATCGTCTCTACAACCGTGTCGATATCCATCGCAGTAGAATCCACAACCAGCGCATCAGGAGCAGGCCGCAAAGGCGCCACAGCTCTGTTACGATCGCGGTCGTCACGCTCTTGGATCTCGACTAAAAGGCGATCAAAATTAACATCAAATCCCTTTTCCTGCAACTGCTTGAGCCGTCTGTGAGCCCTTTCTTCCGCGCTGGCATCCAGGAAAATTTTAGCCTCGGCATCAGGGAAAACCACAGTGCCCATATCGCGACCATCGGCAATCAGGCCAGGAGCTTGACGAAAGGCGCGTTGGCGGCGTAACAACGCCTCACGAACCCGAGGAAAGGCCGCGACTTTACTGGCTGCATTACCAATCTCTTCGGTCCGAATGGCGCCTGCAACCTCTTCACCTTCCAGAATGACGCGAACGCCGTCAGGTCCGGGCAAAAAACTGACATCCAGATGACTGGCCAGCGGAACCAGGTCATCCTCATGATCCAGAGCGACATCATGGTGTAGTGCAGCTAACGCCAAGACACGGTAAATGGCACCAGAATCCAGCAATGGCCAGCCCAATCGCTCGGCAAGACGTTGACAGACAGTCCCCTTACCGGCACCGCTTGGGCCATCAATCGTAATCACGGGAGTGATCATCTCCGCCATCAAAACTCTCCACTTTTTAATAGGTTAACAACCACAACCCCGCGCATATGGCATCACAGGTATCTCGGGGTTACGGGCACAATTTCTGGTGTCGAATTATACCCAATTCGCCCTCGGCAAGATACCCGAAGCCAATTCCGAGTAACAAAGTCAGCTATTTCTGGATGCTTCTAGCCGACAGCGGTTGCCAATCAGGGAGAAATCAGGCGAAAATCGCGAAGTGGATCAAATTTTTATGGCTGGCTAATCAAGCCTATGCTTCAAACCAACGCATTGAGTTGTGCGTAAGAGGAAATAAATGAGCAGTGTTTCCCTGATTGCATCGTCCAAGCTCCCCACACCCTGGGGTACATTCACACTGGTCGGATTTAAAGAAACCGCTTCGGGTAAAGATCATGCCGCTCTGGTCATGGGCGATATCACAACACCCGAGCCAGTTCTGGGTCGCATTCATTCCGAATGCCTGACCGGAGACGCCCTCTTCAGCTTGCGTTGTGATTGCGGGTTTCAACTTCAAGCCGCCATGCAACGAATTGCGCAAGAACAACGCGGCGTCTTGCTCTATGTCCGCCAGGAAGGGCGTGGGATTGGTCTGCTGAACAAGATCCACGCGTACAATCTCCAGGATCAAGGTGCAGATACCGTGGATGCCAACGTGGCCCTTGGATTTGCGGCCGATATGCGGGATTACACCATCTGCGCGGATATGCTCAAGTTGCTGGGTGTGTCGTCATTACGCTTGATGACCAACAATCCCAGAAAACTCAACGCCATGGAAAAAATGGGCATCCATATTGCTGAACGCGTGCCTCTGCAAGAGGGGAAAAACCCCTTCAACGAATTCTATCTGGAAACCAAAGCCGGCAAACTTGGGCATATGCTGAAGGCCGAAGACGATCAGCCAACACAAGGCTAAATAGATCAGGCCATCGCTATTTACGTGGGAATAACCCATATTACCGAAATGAAAAGGCGCCCAATGGCGCCTTTTTTTATTAATTAATGCTGCAGGATCTGGCTAAGGAATAGTTTACTGCGTTCGGATTGTGGATTATTAAAGAATTCATCGGGCGTATTTTCTTCAACAATTTGTCCACGGTCCATAAATATCACGCGATCGGCGACCTGTTTAGCAAAGCCCATCTCATGGGTCACACACAACATGGTCATCCCCTCGCCCGCCAGCTCGACCATAACATCCAATACTTCACGAACCATTTCCGGATCCAGTGCCGAGGTCGGCTCATCAAATAACATTATCTGTGGATTCATGCACAAGCTACGCGCGATGGCGACACGTTGTTGCTGTCCACCGGAGAGTTGGCCGGGGTATTTCAAGGCCTGCTCTGGAATTTTAACGCGCTGCAGATATTTCATCGCGGTGGCTTCGGCCTCGGCACGGGGAATTTTCTTCACCCAAATGGGCGCCAGACAACAATTTTCCAGCACCGTCAGGTGAGGGAACAAGTTGAAATGTTGGAACACCATACCCACATCACGACGCACAGATTCAATATTCTTGATGTCATGCGTTAACGGGGTACCTTTGACAATAATATCCCCTTTTTGATGCTCTTCGAGGCGATTAATACAGCGGATCATTGTCGATTTCCCTGATCCAGAAGGACCACAAATAACAATTTTCTCCCCTTTCCCGACCTTCAAATTAACATTTTTCAGGACATGAAATTCACCGTACCATTTGTTCACGTCGTTCAGCTCAACCACGACTTCCTGTTTGTTGTTCATGCTTGGTTCCTTAATGCTTGTGTCCGGTGTGCAGCTGGCGTTCCAGATACTGGGAATAGCGCGACATGCCGAAACAGAAAATCCAGAAAATCAGGGCGATAAATACGTAAGCTTCGACGGAGTAACCCAACCAGTTCGGATCTGATAGACCCGCTTTACCTACGGCCAGCAAGTCGAATAAACCGATGATCGTCACCAGACTGGTATCTTTAAACAGTGCAATGAACGTATTCACAATCGATGGAATCGTGATTTTCAATGCCTGGGGCAGAATAACCAACCCCATAGATCGCCAGTAGCTTAAACCCAAAGCTTCCGCGGCTTCATATTGGCCTTTCGGTATTGCCTGCAATCCGCCGCGAATCACTTCAGCCATATAAGCAGACTGGAACAAAATGATACCGATCAGGGCGCGTAACAATTTATCCAGTTCGACCTGAGCTGAAAGGAATAATGGCAACATGACCGAAGCCATAAACAGTACGGTAATTAATGGAACCGCACGCCAAAATTCAATAAATACAACGCTGATACTATTCACCACCGGCATGCTGGAGCGACGCCCCAACGCCAGAATAATCCCGATGGGTAATGCTGCCACTATGCCGACCAAAGCCAGTACCAGCGTCAGCATCAAACCGCCCCAGTAGTGGGTTTCTACAGAAGCCAGGCCCAAGATGCCACCGCGCAACAACCACAGAGCCAGCCATGGAAACAATCCGAAGAAACTCAGGGCGAACCATTTTTTACCGGGTATCCCCTTGATCATTAAGGCTGCCATCTGCAATGCGCACAGTGCAAACATCAGATCGACGCGCCACCGCTCACCATCCGGATAAAATCCGTAAATGAACTGAGAGAAGCGAACGTTAATAAAAACCCAGCAGGCACCACCGGAATCACATTGTTCTCGCTGATCACCGACCCAATCCGCCTGGATAAAAGCCCACTGCACCAGATGCCAGAAAGGCGGTATCAAGGTATAGAGCAATGCCAGAGTCAGCAGACTATTGGTCCAGCTGGAAAAAAGATTTTTCCGGCACCAGGCCAGTGGACCAATTTTGTGCTCTGGCAATGACTGCGCAATTTGTTCAGGATAAACAGCCATAATTAACGCTCCACCAAAGCCATTTTGCGATTATATGCATTCATCAGGAACGAAGTAGAAATACTGATGGTTAAATAGACGGCCATTGTCATGGCAGTCACTTCAATCGCCTGCCCCGTTTGATTCAAGGTAGTCCCCATAAATACCGAAACCAGATCCGGGTAGCCAATAGCAGTCGCCAGCGATGAATTTTTGGTCAAATTCAAATATTGGCTGGTAAGCGGTGGAATAATAACCCGTAAGGCCTGAGGTATAACGATGAGTCGCAACGATTGACTGCGGCTCAAACTTAATGCATCAGCCGCTTCAGTCTGGCCTTTACTCGGCGCTGTTCCCTTTACGTGTTGTTGACTATTTTCACCCCACCCGATAACCAGGATTTTGCACTGTTGGGCTCTTGGTTGT
>NZ_BAAGVN010000292.1:0-9179 GCF_054780855.1 Pseudaeromonas pectinilytica | reverse complement strand
GCGCCTCCTGCATGGAGGCGTGATTAGATCACAGACGATCAGCCTGTTCAAATTTCATTAACAAAGTGCGATCCCGCCCTGTCCATCGGTCGGTATCATCAATCCGGATCTGTTTATTCCCCAAGCCGAAGCCAGTGGACTTATTGCGCCCATGACCTGGCAATTGATGCGTAGCGTAGCCGAGCAACTCGAAGAGTATTGTGGTCAGTTTCCCAAGCACTTTCATTTAAGCTTTAACATCAGTGGTGCCTGCTGCAAAAACAATCGGTTACTTGGTGAGTGTCGAAAATTTTTGGCGCACACCCGAGACAAGAATATTCAACTGGTATTGGAAATTACCGAGCGGGAAACCCTGATCACCGATGGCAGTAACATACAGCTGATCGAAGATATTAGTAATATGGGTGTCCGTCTGGCCATTGATGATTTCGGTACCGGCCACTCCAGTCTGGCTTATTTACAGAATTTCAAAGTCGATACTCTGAAGATCGATCAATCCTTTGTCCGACGCATTGGCACCGAACCGCTCTCCCAGCATATTGTCGATAATGTGATTGACCTGGGGCTTCGTCTCGGCATTTCATTAGTCGCAGAAGGCGTCGAAACCCTACAACAAGCCGATTATCTACGGGATAAAGGCGTGGGATCCTTGCAGGGCTATCTATTTGGCCGACCAGTACCCATGCAAGATTTTCTAAAAGCCATTACGAAACAAATGGGCCTAGCTACTGGGAAATAAACGCTCGTGAATATATCACCACGGCTTCGAATGTATTGCCTTCATGCGACAGCATTGATAATGGACTACTGATCGGTGCAATAGCTGATGGCGTCACAAGCTGTATTAATCCATTCGCAGGGCTCTCTATTCCGCCATATAGAGCCCTGCAAAAACCTCCTCGTCCATATCGGTTATTACCGCGACTGACTGATGTGTCAAACAAACATTTATGTTCTGTCTGCCGGTCACTCTTATGAGCGACAAAATGCAATTCCCTCGACCATCACCAGACAATCCGGGTCATAAAATTCCGTCGTCGCCGTCATACGCGCCGGATATTGACCGAGCTCGAAATATTCGGTGAATAATTTTTCCATCGCCGGTAAATCTTGAATATGTTTAATCCATACCGTCACCTTGACCAAGGAGGATAAGGGTACCTCGATCCGCTCCAGGGTCTGTCTTATTCCGTCCAGGGCGCCTTTGCACTGAGTTTCAAAATCATCCCCGAAGCCTCGATGTAGCGCAATAAACGCATAATCGCCGGCGACTACCGCCGAGGAATAACTAAATGGCGTAGCCAAGTGTTGGATCTCAGACATAAATCCCCCTTATAGCTTGGATATTTAGGATAGGGTGACCCGCAATAGAATGGACCACCCTGATGAGCCGACCCGATATGACACAGCCAGCCGCTGTTCTTATAATGAACACCCTAGCGTACGTCCATTGATCCGGTTTATATGTGCGATGCATCAAATAATCATGGCACCGGGCTTCATAGATGCCGAATTAATAAAAATGGTCTCTCTATTCCTTTTTGTGCATACGATTACACAGCATGCCACTATGCCTGGAAATATCAGTGTGGAGTCAACTTGCGACCTTTTGCAGATTAGATGGCTGATTACCCAATACCATCCATAACAGGCGCTTGTTCTTATACACCAAATCCAGAAGCCGTCTGCCGGGCCGAGTGAAGGGTTGATTGGAATCGGTGCGCGGTCAGGATGACCGAAAAAGGGAGCGTCACGCCATGGATGGCGTGTGGCTCCCGGCCGATGGAGAGCAGCCCGGAGCTCGGAGTTTTCCCGGCAGTCGGCATACGCTCAAGGCCAAGGGTCAAGGGGGCAGGCCTTTTGCCCCCTTGCCGCCCCGCCAACGGCCGGTTGGCAAATCGACCAAGCTGACCAGGGCGGAAACGAACCAGTCCGAGTCGGGATTTGAGATAAGAGAGCGAGAGTGGAACATTATTTCAAGATGGTGACTGTTATAGGCATTATCTGCTGCCCCCGGTCGGGATTGACTCGCGCCATCCCTGGCGCTCGCCCTGCGGGCTGCCGTTGGCAGTCCAAAATGGCTATCCTGTCATTTTGTCGAACAAGGGTTCGAACCAAATCCTCCCATCACCGGATAAATGAAAAGAGCCCTATCTTTCGATAGGGCTCTTTTCATTTATATGGCGGTGAGGGAGGGATGATGCGCTGTCGCGCCCCCTGCGGGCCATCGCTACGCGATGTTGTCTCGCTGCGCTCGGCTCGAACCCACGAGGGCTCTCACCCTCCCTCCGCGGGAATCGCAGATACAAAAAGAGCCGCATTGCTGCAGCTCTTCTTTCAAGATGGCGGTGAGGGAGGGATTCGAACCCTCGATACGTTGCCGTATACACACTTTCCAGGCGTGCTCCTTCAGCCACTCGGACACCTCACCGTTGTTGAACTCTTATTTAGGCGTGAGTTCATCACCTTTTAACCGTGCTGTGAGGTGGCTGCGTCGCACGCCATGCGTGCTCTTTTTATCGTCTGCTTCGCAGACTGGGCAGCCACTCGGACACCTCACCGTTTTCGAACTCTTGTTTAGGCGTGAGTTCATCACCTTGTCCATCAGCGTTGACTGACGACGGGCGGCATAATAGGGAAACCAAGCGACGATTACAATATAAATTTCTGATAAAACAATGCGTTTGGCTATTAATGCGACAAGGGAGGCCTGTCGCCTCCCTCCTCGGTGCCTAATCGACGGTTTTTACATCGACCGGTTGCAGAATTGCTTTCCAGTGGGCCGGGCCTATCTCGTGAATATTATTGCCCTGGCTGTCAACCGCGACCGTCACCGGCATATCCACCACCTCGAATTCGTAGATGGCTTCCATCCCCAAGTCTTCAAATGCAACCTTGCGCGCCTTTTTGATCGCCTTGGACACCAGGTAGGCAGCGCCGCCAACGGCCATCAGATAGGCCGCCTGATGCTGTTTGATTGCCTCGATGGCCACCGGGCCACGCTCGGACTTACCAATCATGCCGAACAGACCCGCCTCACCCAACATGGTCTCGCTGAATTTATCCATGCGGGTCGAGGTGGTGGGACCAGCGGGGCCGACCACCTCGTCACGCACCGGATCCACGGGGCCGACGTAATAGATAAAGCGCCCTTCGAAATTGACCCCGTCCGGCAGCGGTTCACCGGCCTTGAGCAGATCCTGGATGCGCTTATGGGCGGCATCACGGCCGGTCAGTATGGTGCCATTGAGCAGTAGAGTCTCGCCTACTTTCCAGCTGGCGATCTCGGCCTTGGTGATGCCATCGAGTTGTACGCGACGGGCGCTCTTGGCGCCTTCCCACTGGATTTCAGGCCAGGCAGAGATTGGGGGCGGAATCAACTCGGCAGGCCCCGAGCCATCCAATGTGAAGTGGATATGCCGGGTCGCGGCACAGTTGGGGATCAGCGCGACCGGCAGCGACACGGCATGGGTCGGGCAGGATTTGATTTTGACATCCAGCACTGTGGTCAAGCCACCGAGGCCCTGGGCGCCTATCCCGAGCTGGTTGATCTTCTGATACAGCTCCAGCCGCAGCTCTTCTTCCCGACTCTGGGCTCCCCGCGCCTGCAACTCGCTCATATCGATGGCATCCATCAAGGACTCTTTGGCCATCAGGGCCGCCTTTTCTACCGTGCCGCCGATGCCAATACCGAGCATGCCCGGTGGACACCAACCAGCGCCCAGGGTTGGAATGGTCTTGAGCACCCAATCCACCACCGAATCTGACGGGTTGAGCATCACCACTTTGGATTTGTTCTCGGAGCCGCCGCCCTTGGCCGCGATCATCACCTCGACCTGGTTGCCGCGGACCAGCTCGATATGCACCACCGCCGGAGTATTATCCTTGGTATTCAGACGCTTACCGGCAGGGTCGGCCAAAACGGACAGCCGCAGCGGATTATCCGGATGGGTATAGGCGCGACGGGTGCCGATATCCACCATCTCCTGCACCGTCAGCTCACCATCCCATTGGGTCTGCATCCCGACTTTGACAAAGCAGGTGACGATACCGGTGTCCTGGCACAAAGGCCGATGCCCTTCGGCGGACATGCGGGAATTGATCAGGATCTGGGCAATGGCATCTTTGGCCGCCGGGCTCTGCTCCCGATCGTAGGCCTGCTTCATCGCCTCGACAAAATCCAGGGGGTGGTAATAGGAGATGAATTGCAGAGCATCGAAAATGGAGTCAATAAAATCCTGTTGTTTGATCACAGCCATGTGGGTCTCCGAATGCGGGGCGAAATGGACAGCAAGCAGCGCGGTGGCCGTGCCATTCCTCAGGTCGAGAGGCAGGTTTTTGCCCCATCACCGGCTTATGATACGCTGCAGCTCGATCCGGCGCCATTTATGCGCCGCTAATCCCGCGCGTCAGGTTAAAAAATGTTGAATGTGCTCACCATCAAGCAGTTTTCTTTCAATGAGTTATCACTGAGTAACCCGGGCGGTGGCCGCCAACTGTTCGCTCTCCTCGCCCATCAGCCATGGGCCATGCTGCTCGAATCCGCCAGCCCGGAGCATCCCGACAGTCGTTACCATATTCTGTGCGCCGAGCCGCTGGCCACCCTGCAAACCCGTGGCACCGAGACTCACATCATCCATGGCGAACAGCGCACTATCAGTCGTGATGATCCGCTGAGCCTGCTGGCACAGTGGCAGCACCAATTGCTGGGTGAGCTTTCAGACTACACCGGCGAGTTACCATTTATCGGAGGTGCACTGGGGCTCTGGGGTTATGATCTGGGCCGTCGCTTCGAGCGCCTGCCCAGCCAGTGCCTGGCGGATATCCAGCTGGCGGATATGGCCATCGGCATCTACGACTGGGCCTGGGTACTGGATAACCAACTGCAAATCGCCTCCTTGGTGGTGCTCGGTGATGAGACGGCTTGGCAGCGTCGCTATGACTGGTTTATGCAACAACAAGCACAGCCACTATCGACTACGCCACTCAGGCTGACGGCCCCCTGGTTGAGCAATATGGATGAGGCCGGTTACCGCCAGCGTTTCGAGCAGGTTCAGGCCTATCTGGCCGCCGGGGATTGCTACCAGATCAATCTGACCCAGCGCTTTAGCGCTCCCTATCAAGGCGATGAGTGGTCAGCCTACTGTCAGCTCAGTGCGCACAATCAGGCGCCTTTTTCGGCGTTTATTCGCCTGCCGGATGCCTGCGTGCTCAGCCTGTCGCCGGAGCGCTTCCTTGCATTGGCCGGTCGCGCCGTCAGCACCAAGCCCATCAAGGGCACTCGCCCCCGCAGTCACAACCAGCTTGACGATGCCGCTGCCGCCGATGAACTGCGGCAAGCTCCCAAGGATAGAGCCGAGAATCTGATGATTGTCGATCTGCTGCGCAACGACATCGGCCGGGTCTGCCAGCCCGGCTCGGTGCGTGTGCCCAGTCTCTTTGCCATCGATTCCTTTCCCGCGGTACATCACCTGGTCTCGACCATCGAGGGCGATCTGTTGCCCGAACTCAGTGCCACGGATCTGCTACGCGCCTGCTTTCCCGGCGGCTCCATCACGGGGGCGCCGAAGATCCGCGCCATGGAAATTATTGAAGAGCTGGAGCCCCATCGGCGTAACGCCTATTGCGGCAGTATTGGCTATATCAGCCAGCACGGACAGATGGATACCAACATCACCATCCGCACCCTGATCGCCGAAGACGGCCAGCTGTATGTCTGGGCCGGTGGCGGCTTGGTCGCGGACTCTAATGTGGTCGATGAATATGCAGAAACCTTCCACAAGCTGGCGAAGATCCTGCCGATCCTGACGGCGGAGGCACCATGCTAGGCCACTTGCCAGGTGAGTTGAGCGCGGGTGGAACCTGGCCCACAGGCTCATCCACGGAATTGACGGCCTCGAGCCCAACTGCGGCCTGGACCCTGCCTCGACTGCTGAGCGCCTTTAATCTGCTAACCCCCACTGCGGGCGAACCGGCCTGGCGCGAGACTGCCACTGCATCCCTTAAACCAGCGGCGGTACTGATCCCGATCATTGCGCGAGGGGATCAATTGTCGGTGCTGTTAACCCGCCGCAGTGCACAGCTGCGTCACCACCCGGGCCAGATCAGCTTTCCCGGTGGGCGGCAAGATCCGGATGATGGAGATCTGGCGACCACAGCCCTGCGCGAAACCCATGAAGAGCTCGGTATTCCAGCTCGTTATATTCAGTTGCTGGGAGAATTACCGGCCCATATCACCGTCAGCCACTACCGTATGGTGCCGTTTATCGGATTGCTCGCACCCGACTATCCGCTAACCCCCGCAGCCGATGAAGTGGCCGAAGCGTTCGAGCTACCGCTGGCACCGTTACTGCATCCGGCCAACTATGGCCGCTGGCAGGTGCAGCGAGGGTCACAGTTGCACACTGTGTTCGGTATCACGCAGCAGCAACGTCTGGTATGGGGAGCCACGGCGCGGATCTTATGGCAACTGGCTTGCCAGCTTAATACCGCTGAATAGAAAAACGATTGCCGAACCCTGAGTCTTCAAAAGATATCGCTGAAGAGATACGAATATCACAGGATCATATTTTATAATTAGCGACTCCTGTAGCATTCAACCCATAGCGCTTCATCTAGATATATCTAATCGAACCGGTAACGTATTTATGATCTCTATTTTCGATCTGTTCAAGATCGGCATTGGCCCCTCCTCGTCCCATACCGTAGGGCCCATGAAGGCTGCCTATGCCTTTGTGCAGTCTCTTCAGCAGCAACAACTGTTGCCACGTGTGACCCGGTTGCAGATCGACGTCTATGGATCCTTGGCACTGACCGGACGCGGCCACAACACCGATATGGCGCTCATCCTGGGCCTCGCCGGGTATCTGCCCGAAACTGTGGTCATCGAGCAGATCCAGAGCCTGCTCCAGACAATCCGCAATTCGGGCAACTTGCCGCTGGCTGGCGGCCAGCACAGTGTCGCCTTTAGCGAGCAGGACCTGGAATTTCACGGTACCGCGTTGCCGGAGCATGAAAACGGCATGCACTTTGAAGCCTTCAACGATGAGCAATTGCTGCTCCAGCAAACCTGGTTTTCACCGGGCGGTGGCTTTATTATCGCCGCCGATCAACTGCAAAACCCCGATGCCCCCCAGACCACTGTGGCCTGGCCCTTTGACAGCGCGGAACAACTGCTCAGCCATTGTCATCGCCAGGGCTTTTCCATCTCCTATCTGATGCAGCAGAACGAGCTGAGTTTCCAGTCGGAGGCTGATACCCAGCAGCGCTGCCAGCAACTGTGGCAGATCATGCAGCACTCCATCACTCAAGGCTGCCAGACCGAAGGGGTATTGGCCGGTCCATTGCGAGTACCACGCCGAGCGGCGGCGCTCAGGCGGCAACTGGTCACCAATACCCACTTAGCGACCGATCCGATGGCAGTGATCGATTGGGTCAACATGTTTGCCATGGCGGTCAGTGAAGAAAATGCCGCCGGCGGGCGCATGGTCACGGCCCCAACCAATGGCGCCGCTGGTATCATCCCGGCCGTCATGGCCTATTACGATAAATTCATCCAGCCACTGGCCGCCGATGATGCGCGCAAGTTCCTGCTGGCCGCTGGCGGCATCGGCTTGTTGTATAAGATGAACGCCTCACTCTCCGGTGCCGAAGTGGGCTGCCAGGGTGAAGTGGGCGTTGCATGCTCGATGGCGGCGGCCGGGCTGACCGAACTGATGGGCGGCAGCCCCGAGCAGGTATGCCAGGCGGCGGAGATTGCCATGGAGCACAATCTGGGACTGACCTGTGATCCGGTCGCCGGTCAAGTGCAGGTGCCCTGCATCGAGCGCAACGCGATTGCCGCGGTCAAGGCGATCAACGCTTCGCGCATGGCGCTACGTCGCACCAGTAAGGCCTGTGTATCCTTGGATAAAGTCATTGCCACCATGTACGCCACCGGCAAGGATATGAACGCCAAGTACCGTGAAACTTCCCAAGGAGGCTTGGCTATCAAGGTTTCGTTTTGCGACTGATAGCCTGGTTGCAGAATGAAGAAGGCTACCTTGCGGTAGCCTTCGTTTGTGTCCAGCATCCTGCCCTGGGTTACCGTACCGGCAGCTCGACATTCTCGAATAGCTGCTCGACCTCGTAGGGCGTCTTGAGAGCCAGGGCCTTGTCGACCAGATCCCGCGTCAAATGGGGCGCAAAACGCTCCATGAAGTCATACATATAGCTGCGTAGGAAGATGCCGCGGCGGAAACAGATCTTGGTGGTGCTGGACTGGAACAGATGGGTCGCGTCGAGTTTGACCAGATCGGTGTCCACCGCCGGATCGATAGCCATGCTGGCAATCACACCAACGCCCAACCCCATCTTGACGTAGGTCTTGATCACATCGGCATCGGTGGCGGTGAAAACAATCCGTGGCTCAAGCCCGGCACGACCAAACGCCGAATCCAGCTCCGAGCGACCGGTAAAGCCGAAGGTGTAGGTCACCAGCGGAAAACGCGCCAGATCTTCAATTTCTACCCGCGAGAGCTCGGCCAGGGGGTGCCCCTTGGGCACCAGCAGACAGCGAGTCCAGTGATAGCAGGGCAGCATCACCAGATCCTGATACAGGTGTAAGGCTTCGGTGGCAATGGCAAAGTCGGTCGTACCCTTGGCCACCGATTCGCTCAACTGGGCTGGCGAACCTTGGTGCATATGCAAGGAGACCTTGGGATAGCGCTTGATAAAGGCCCGGATCACCTCGGGCAGCGCATAGCGTGCCTGGGTATGGGTGGTTGAAATATTCAGCGTCCCTTGATCTGGATTAGTAAACTGACCCGCTACCGACTTGATGCTCTCAACCTTGGCCAGGATCTCTTGGGAAATCCGCAATATATCCCGCCCCGCCGGGGTAACCTGGGTCAAGTGCTTACCGCTGCGTTCGAAGATTTGCACCCCCAGTTCGTCTTCCAGCATCCGGACTTGCTTGCTGATACCCGGCTGTGAGGTATAGAGGCTTTCGGCGGTAGCGGAGACATTCAGACTGTGGTTCGCCACCTCGACGATATAGCGCAATTGCTGAAGTTTCATAGCGTTCCAGAATAAGAGACTGTTTATTCATACTAACAAATACCTGATTACCATCGAGACTCAGCCAGCTTCAACAGGCGTTGTGGCATTGGAGCCGTACGACAGCCGATCCTGACCAGTTC
>NZ_BAAGVN010000291.1:0-8324 GCF_054780855.1 Pseudaeromonas pectinilytica | reverse complement strand
GTTGGTATCCATAGCGGGCACCTCAGTCCAGCGAACTTACTGCAAGTATAGATTGCCCCAACACGTAAAGGGAACAGCGCCCCGAAAAGTGCTAACAAGAATCTATTCATTTATATATCCCATAATATTCACACATAAACAGTATCACTGACCCAGCTGTACTAAAGTCGCGATCATTGAGCATTGGGGTAGTAATTCAATCCTCCCAGCTAAAAACCAGATCCTTTTTATCTCTAAATAGCCGTCCGCATCGATGAACACTTACGACAACAATGGTTCATGTGTGCAGTGATCTAGCATGACTAGGACTAGTTATTGAGATATTAGATTATCTACTCCTTTGAGATTTATCGATTTTTTACTTATCGCGTGGGGATAATGGCTGGATGAATCTCACCGATAAACCGTGCTGATAAACAAAACCGATCCAGATCACGCAGATGGCGTGATAGTCATAATCGTTGGCGTAAAAATCCAATGTTGCTGGCTGGGGAAATCGCAGGTTCTGCAGCGCTACTGATGAATTACACATCAAAACAATCTCCGGTGGAGATCAAAAAACCGCCGTAAAGCTCCATGTAAGATACTTTTTCCGAATTTTCTCACCTTGATTCGGATTGGAGGAGAGACAGGGAGGCGGCGGAATGAGTAGATGGCGGGTGTGGTTCCTGATCGGCCTGGTGAGCTGCTGCAGCCTGTTGGCCGCGAACGGCTCGGCGCAGAATACATCGCCAGTGGTGGCTGCGGAATACCCAGCTGCTGATGGTGCCATAGCGACTCCAACTACGGCTTCCAGATGGTCGGGCCAGGTGCAGATCGATGATCAGCCGCAACAGGTCCTAACTCCCGATTCACAGCAGCCTGCGGTGCTGCATCTGGAATCCAGCGTGCGCCAGTTGAGTTTCTCTTTTCAGATCCCGGAAGCTGCGGGCGCGCAGACCGGTTATCGCTATCAGCTGAGTGGATGGGACACTCAGTGGCAGCCGCTGCCAGCCGGATCCAGTGTCATTCGTTATGCCACTTTGCCCGCGGGCCACTATCGCCTCCTGCTGCAGTCTGGTTCGGCTGGCGCCGCTACGCCGATTGTGCTGTGTGATATCTGGATCGCCGCCGGTAGTTGGCGCTCTTCCTGGTGGGTACCGCCGTTAGCCTTGCTGTGTGTTCTGCTACTGTGGGCGGGTTATCACGGGCGCAAGGTTTTTAGCCGCCCCAGTCAGCAGAGCCTGCTCCCGCTGACGCAGCTGCATGAGCAGAATCAGCATCTTCAGCAGCAGTTGGCGCGTCAGCAAGCCAGTTATGGCGGCTTGGCGGATGAGCTCAGAGGATCCCTGATGCTGCTGACGCCTCAGTTTGCCACCTTGCAAGCCGCCAGTGACCTATCCCTTTGGCAGAGTGCCAATCAGGTGGCTCGGGGCGTCTGTCGGTTGCAAGGCTTATTGAACCAACTGATCCAGATTACTCAGTTGACCCAGACGGCGTGGTCTGAGCGTCAGAGCTTGATCTTGCTGGCCTGGCTTACGCCGCGTCTGGAGCAGTATCGTCTGGAAGCCGATGCTCGACAGATCAGCTGGCATATCGCCATGGTCCCTGATATCGCCGTCACCCTGGATAGCCAACTGCTGGATAATCTGGTGCGGATTTTATTCAACCAGACGCTACACAGTACGCCGTCAGGCGGCGCCCTCCATCTGGCGTTTTGCCTGGATGAACAGCGTAATCAAGTGGTGTTTCGCGTGCGGGGCACCCCCTTGGCTCCTGACGTCACCCTGGCGGGGGGGGATGATGGGGATACGCTGGAAATCCGTCTGTTGCAACAGCAGGTGCGTCAGCAAGGCGGTGAGCTGAGCTGGCCGGGAGAGGCCGCAGGGGACGACGGGTGGCTGGTGCGTTTGCCTTGTCTTTGGACGCGCTTGAACTGGTTAACGACCCAGCAGGAGCCTCTTGCCTTACCATTACCTCCGGCAGACGCCCCTTTATTGTTGCTGGTGGAAGATGATCCGGATCTGCAGCAGCTTCTGCTGGGCTGGTTGAGCAGTGAATACCGGATCCTGATTTCTTCATCGATCCGCGGCGGCTTGATCTCGGCCCGTGACGCCTTACCTGATTTGATCCTCTGTGATCAGCAACTGCCGGATGGTGAATGTTATCCATTGCTCGATGAACTGAAATCGGCGGAGGAAACCAGCCATATCCCGATCATCATCTGCAGTGTGCTGAGCGATAAGGCTAGTCGTCGACGAGCCTGGCATCAAAAGGCCGATGATTATATCCAGAAGCCTTTTGACCCTTCGCTGCTGCGCCTGCGCTTGCAGGCCCTGTTGCAGAATCGACAGCGATTGCAACAGTGGTTGCATGCCAGTTTGCCCCACGATGTGTTGGTACCCTCGAGGGTGCCGATGGAGCTTGCTCCTCCCGTTGCCGATTTGCCGCCCGCCGAGCTGCTGTTTAGCGAACAACTGCGGACTATCAGCTGCCAGCTATTGGGCGAGGATCGGATGTCGGTCGAGAGGCTTGCCGAGCACTTCAAGATGAGCAGTCGCTCGCTGCAGCGCAAACTGCACTCCCTGTTTGGCTTGAGTTACAGCGACTTTGTCCGTGAGCTGCAACTGCAACTGGTGGTGGAACAATTGCAGCGGGGGATGAGTGTTAAAGAGGCGGCGGCCGCCGCCGGTTTTCGCGATCAAGCCTATCTGACCCGTGTGTTCAAACAACAGTTTGGCGTCACCCCGAGCCAGTACAAGAAACAACAGCAAGTTCGCTCAGAGAGCGAAGGTTAAGCCGCAACGGTGGCCTTGGTTCTGCATAGTTGAGTCTGGCCATCGGCCAGCTCAACGCATGGGGTTGCTCTCCAGATCGCTGGTTTCCGGCAGCGGGTCGGCGATGCAGGCTTGGCTGCGACCTTGGGATTTGGCGCGGTAGAGGGCTAGATCGGCGCGGCGCAGCATCACCCGCGCGGTATCGTGGGGCTCAAAACCGGTCAATCCCAGACTCAACGTGATATTCAGTTGTTGTCGGGCCAGCTGGTTTAACTGCTCGGCCAACGCCTGGGTGCTGGCCAGATCCCGACCTGGCAACACCAGTAAAAACTCATCGTCGCCATAGCGTCCCAGCACCTCACCGGAGTTCAGTGCGGTCTGCAGCAGATTGGCCAGCTGGCGCAGGATCAGATCGCCAATCTGGTGCCCCTGAGAGTCATTGATGCGCTTGAACCGATCCACATCAAACAGCACCAGACTCAGCGGTTGCTGGCTCTGCCAGGCGGTGGCAACCGTCTGCTCCAGCGTCTGCAGCGCCATGCGCCGGTTCATTACGCCGGTGAGCTCATCCACTTCGGCATACTGGCGCAACTGCTCCAGCAACAGCTGGCGCTCCGTGGTGTCGCGCAGCATCAGGGCATAGCCCATCAACTCGCTGGTTTTCTGGCGCAGGGGCTGACATCTAAGCTCGTAGTGGCGTCCGCCCTGGTTCATGACATGTTCAGACTTTTGTTGGCTGGGCTCCAGCGGTGGTTGGATATCACCCAATAGGGGGCGGCAATCCTGACCCAGGCTCTGCTGGTTGAGGGCGGGGAACAGGGCACCCGCCTGGCGGTTGAAATCCACTATCCGGTAGTTGTGATCTACCACTAGCACCGCCTCTTCCATCTCATCAAACACTTGCTCACGGGCGATAGGGCTGAGGTCGGCAAAGCGGTAGCGGAACAGGCTATAGGCACACAAGGGGCCGGTGATGATAAAACCGAAGGCGCTGAGGTCTACGCCATTGGGCGCCCAATCCAGCAGGAAGAGGAGATAACAGCCCCAGGGAATCAGTGTGCCAAGCAGGATCAGCATCACCTGGCGTCTGTGGTAGCGGGGGGCTCGCCGCCAGCAGTGATAAAACAGGATATTGCCGATGGTGACGCCGACAGTGATGTAGACCAGGTGGAGATAATACCAGGGGCCAAACTCCAGCAGGGTAATGGTCAAGTTGTCGCGGCGGACGATCTGCATGTCAGTGAACATCAGATGGTGCTGATCATTCCCCAGGATCACCGCCAGAGTCAGCGAGGCGAGCATCAACAGCGCCGTTGTAATACCCATAGGCGGGTGGCGATTATGGAGGTAGGTGAGTGCCATCAACACGACTAGGGCCGGGATATAGGCGCCACCCAACATCTCGATATTGATCCAGAATTTGGCCTGCTCCAGGCTGCGGCTGGCCAGCTCAAAGGTATAACCTAAGGTGTAGACCGCCTCGGTCAGGCAGAGCCAGGAAAACCAGTAGGCCACTGGCAACTGGTGTTGCCGGGCACCCAGATAGGCCAGCCACAGGTTGACACCGGTGGCAATCAGCAGCAGCCAGCTATACAGGGTAAAGGGGTATAAAGAGAGCATGACGGTATCGGTTCCCTGCCTGTTCGACCCATGCCATCCATCCCGGGACAGCCCTTGAAATTGACGGTGGAGCATCAGCAGACGCTCTTCATCGCTTGCAGCCTCATGCTACCAGTTTCAGATACCGGTCTGGAGTATCGGGATCAAGATTTGCCGAATTGACATACCCCTCATTTTTGAGGCGCCGATTTGTACTATCACGCCAATCTTTTGCACTATCACGCCAACCCATTGTTTTTATATGTAAAAAATAGCAGGGTGGCAGCATGCCCTAGTTGGCTTGCGTCTTGGCTCTGACTCCTGGGTCGAACACAGCACTCGACGCAAAATCTGAAACATCGGGAATAGCGACCCAGCGGGTCCATTCCTTCCTTTGTGTTGTCATCATAAGAGAGCCGATCCATGGATAGAAAACTACCAGTCGCCAGTCTGTTATCGCTGACCATTGCCGCCCTGCTGGGTGGCTGTGGCGGCAGTGATTCTGCGGAGAAAACTACGGATCCTGTGACCCCGCCTCCTACCACCAAAAACCTGGAGGTGCGTGCCGTGGATGGTTACCTCAAGGACGCCCAGGTGTGGCTGGATCTGAATGGTGACAATCTGCTCACGGTCGACGAGCCCACGGCAGTGGACGAGCCCACGGCAGTGACGGATGGCAGCGGTAAGGCGACACTGGTTGTCACCAATGTGCCGGATCCGGCCAAATACCGGGTGCTGGTCAAGGCGATCGCCAATCAGACCGCCGATGTCGGCGATGGTACCGGCACACCGAAGCTGGTCACTAAAACCTTCACCATGGCGGCTCCGGCGGGCATCAGTACTGTTACTCCGCTGACCACGTTGGTGGCCCAGCAAATGGCAGCCAATAGCGGAATGACTCAGGAAAAGGCCGCGCAGGAAGTCGCAACCCAATTGGGTTTGGGAGCTGATAAGGCAGGCGAGCTGCTGAAAGACTTTATTGCCGAGAAAAACACGACAGGTCAGATTTATGCGTTGAATATCGTCGCCGCCCTACCGGAGGTACTGGATGATAAACAGGCCGATGCTCTGTTAACGCAGAGCGCCGCAATCGGTAAGGCGCTGGATGACTACTTGGCGCAGAATCCGTTGGATGATGACACCCAACCAGACGATATCAAGGTGGTGATCGGCGATGACGGTACCGTAGATGATGTCATCAAGGATAGTGATGGCGATGGTGAGGATGACGATGATATTCCACCGGTGACCTCCGATACTCTGGCGTCTTTCCTGAGCAATGCCGGCAACTGGTATTTAGGTGGAGCGGACGAGGGCGATGCCGATTTCTGGATTGAAGAGTGGAAGAATTTGGGATCCGGCAAGGCGAGCTGGTCGGCTAAGTATCAACTCCGCGGCACCACTGCTTATGCTCTGGAACCCAACGATCCGGAAACCATGAACTACCTGACCGCAAACGGCTGGGTGCAAGCCTCGGATGGCGGGGATATCCAGTATGTGGCCAACAGTGACGGTTCTGTCTCCCTGACGGATATCTCTCATCTGGGTACCATTACCGGCAGCTGTAGTGATCTCTCCGGCAAGAGCCAGGCGAGCGAAGTAGCCTGGGAGGCCAAGAGTGCCCAGGTCGTGAATGCGAGCGCCACATTCTCATCAGGCGCCTACGGCTGCCGAGCCAGTTACACCAGCGGTGGCTATTACAGCGACAATGAAGCCGAAGAACTCCATGGCTATAACCATGCCTCGTCGAATGTGGCGACCAGCTTTAGCGATCTCTTTGTTACCACTGCGCCAGTTGCAGGGGATGCTGCCAGCTTTACCACCTGGCTCTGGTGGGATGCGCCACAGACCTACTACCGTCTGGTGCTGATCGGCAATCCGACCCAAAGTGATGCCGGTAAGGCCCAGCTCTGGTCAAATGATGGTGTCACCCTGCTCAAGGAAGTCACCTCGGCAGGCTGGAAAAAGGTGTTGGTTTATGGACAGAGCCTGATCCTGCTGGATCCGGCGATCAGCTCCTATGCCTCGGATCTGGATGCCGGGCTTGCACTTCTGCAGGGCCAGGTGGTCAGAATAAAATCTGATCAGGCCGAGAGCTCGTTGCTGCTGAACAAGACCGCCTACGACGATCTGATGAAAGGCCGCACCCTGGTGACCGATAGTGATGATAGCGATGGTGATGGTGTCGCCGATACTAACGATGCATTCCCCAATGATGCATCAGAGTGGAGTGATACGGACGGTGATGGCGTGGGCGATAATGGCGATGCGTTCCCCAATGACCCTACCAAGTGGCAAGTAGAGACGGGGTTTGTCAGCACCTACCCCACGATGAATCTGCGTGGCACCTTCAACAATGGGGGTGTAACGCCGATGACATTGGTCGCTGACCATCTGTGGTCAGTAACCGTGAGCTTCAGCAGTGACGGTGCGTTCAAGTTCGATGTGGCCGGCGATTGGTTGACCAATTTTGGCGATGCTAATCACGATGGTACTGCTGAGGTGAATACAGCCGATATTGTTGTTGCCGCAGCGGGTACCTATGTGGTGACGTTTAACGATGAAACCAAGCAATACACACTGCAGGCGGAAGGCGGGGCAAGTACCGAAGAGGCTGCGGCCGCCTTTGTCTCCCTGATAAATAGCGATGAGATCGTTTACTCCGTCTATCAGGAGCATGGCGCGCTTGGCCTTACCCGTGTGGATGGTAACAGCTATCAGGGGTATCAGCTGGATTACAGCCAGTCGGTGGGGAGCTTCGTTCCAACCGATGCTGGAACCCTCACCCTGTCGGTTGATGCCAATAATCAGGTGACGATGTTTGATGCAGGAAGTGGTACAACCAGCACCATTATCTGTCAGCAGGTGCAGGCGCTGGCCGGGGTTAAAATCCAGGATCTGCTGGCCCCCATCACCAGCGATGAGTCGCTTGCTGTCATGCAGCAGACCTTTGGGGAGGCGACCTTTACTGGCGACGCCAAGGCCTATATCAATCAGCATACTGACAGCGAAGGCAGCTCGCTCGAGATAGTGCTAAACGAAACTGCCTACCAGAATCTGGTTGCCAGTATTCGCAATCCATCCTAAGACCGAGTTGTTGTTACGTTATTTCGGCCCGGAGATCCCGGGCCGTTTTTTTCGGGGCGCAGTGACCGACAACCGAATGGTCGATCGTTAGGAGCTGACTGCGGATAGTTGTACTTTTACACCAATCTTTTGCACTATCACGACAGCCTATTGTTTTTAAATGCAAAAAAGCAAAGTGGTACGAATGGAAACCCACGTATTGAGACGCTATTGCCAGCCACCGTTTCGGCTGCAGTGAATTAAAAACCCATAGAGCAGGGATACAGGGATGATGACACGACACGGATATCCAACTTTCTGGCGCATCGGGCTGATGGCTCTGTTGGCGCTATTCATGACCGCCTGTGGCGGCGGCGGTGGTAGTGACGGCGATAAGCCTGCACCACCTGCCACCGAATTGACCGCCAGCTTCACCCAGCAAGTCACCGGCTTGGAGGTTAGCTTGGATGCCAGTGGCTCCACCGGGGATATCGCCAGTTACCAATGGGATTTTGGTGATGGTGCGACCGGCACCGGCAAGAGCGCCAGCCACAGTTATGCGGCGGCGGGAACCTACAGCGTCACCCTGACGATCACCGATGATAAGGGCGCGACCGCCAGCCAGAGCGCCAGCGTTGTCGTGGTGGCGGCCAATGTGGCTCCAACCGCTGCCTTTAGCCACACCGCCAAGGAATTGGTTGCCAGCTTTGACGCCAGCGCGTCGAGCGATAGCGATGGCCGCATTGCCAGTTACAGCTGGAACTTTGGCGATGGCACAACCGGTACCGGCAAGAGCACCAGCCACAGTTATGCGGCGGCTGGAACCTACAGCGTCACCCTGACGGTCACCGACGATAAGGGCGCGACCGCCAGCAAGAACGCTAGCGTCAGCGTGGTCAAGGC
>NZ_BAAGVN010000290.1:0-8320 GCF_054780855.1 Pseudaeromonas pectinilytica | reverse complement strand
CTTCCTGGATCATGCCGCCCCGTTCCCCGGTAATGGACATGGGCTTATGCAACTGGAGCGAAATTAGGATCAGCTATTTAGATCGGCCAATCGAAAAGCGGGGTACAGCCTCCCGCCTGACCCGGTCCCTATTCAGGCTGATGGTGTAAGGGCTGCGCTATGGCTGAGTCATCGAAACTACTGCCACTCGAATATTGCCGCATTGAGCGAGCAGCAGAGCTACTGAACTGCAAGATAGAGGATATCCTTCATTGGGCCGGAATTGGCTCGATTTCGATTTGCCTTTATTTCCCGGTTCCTCAAAATGTAACTGCGTGGATTAACCGGGCATCCTTTGAGTTCATTAAACAGAGAACTCGATGGATAAAAACTGCGACAAAGAGCGTTACCATTGGTGAATATTCAAGCATTGATATTACGTCTGGTAATCAATGGGATGATGCCGAAGCCACTTGGTATCAGCATCTTGATCTCGTAGAGAAAAGCACTTCTACGAGTTGCCCGAACATCCGGAATAAAGCTGTTGAAATAATGGCAAGAATCGAAGGATTCTGGCGTCTAGATGAAGCGGCCATAACAGATATTTATCTATTTCCTGGTGATGACGAATCAAGTTCACTTTCGGACGAATTGTATTTAACCCCGGCAGGGGAATCCTCGATTGTGGTTCCTGTTTGGAGTCATATGCGAGAAGTTCAAGTAAAGGATCTTTGGATTATCAGGCGAGACTTGGAGCTATTATTCGACCACATTAAGACTGGTGGGTTACTTGCGCGAAGTCATCAGCCTATAGAATCAAAATACTACGTTCCTCACCCTACTGCCGAGCGACATGCCGTAAATCGAGAGTCTATTTTGGCTGCCGCGATCCACATCAAGCAGGAAAAACCAGATGAGTGTGGAACTACCGCAACCAAGTGGGCCGAGGCATTAGAGCAACACGCACATCGGTACTGGAATAACGCTCAACCCCCCCTTTCTAGAGAGAAGATAGAACAAGTGTTGAGCGCAGCCATGAAGGACGGAAAACCCCACAAGAAAGAGTGATCCCGGTAACGTCTATCGGCCCGCCGGTAGCTGTTACCGGCGGATCATTAAGGCAATTGGGTTGCGATAGTGCGGGCCATACCACCCAAACGCATAAGGAACCACGGTATGGCACAAGGTAACGCGACCACCCTCCCGGCTGTCGGCTTCGTTCGGCAAGCCTCTATCCTTCCCGTGCTGGGCTTTTCTGCCACCACTCTGTGGCGGCGAGTCAAGCAAGGCACCTTCCCCCAGCCGATCAAGTTGTCGGAGCGAGTCACGGCTTGGAGAGCCGAGGACGTTCACGCCTGGATGGCGGCTCAAGGCAATAGCCAACAAGCAGCATAGGGAGAGCGGATCATGGAAAAAACAAAGGCCGCACCGCAGAACGGCACGACCCTTAACCAGCAGATACAGCATAGCACCGCCCCGATCCGTAGCGCTACCAAGTTGGAGCTGGTGGCCGTCCACCTGCTGGAGAATGGCACCAACGGCACCAGTTCACTCTCTGGTCTGTCTGGACTTCACGATCTGAACTTTCGGAATTCGGTAAGCGTTTTGCGCCGGCAGGGTATCGATATTCAGGATGAGTTTTTCCCCCACCAGCACACAGGGGGAGAACAGGTTTACTTGAAACGCTACTGGCTGGCCGACCGCAACCAAGCCCGAAAGCTAGCCGAACTGGTAAACCTCAAGCGCAAGGCCCGTGGGGCGCTATCCCTGAGCCGGGAGCAGATTGCCCGCTACCTGGCCGCAATCCCCGCCAGCGAACAGCCGAAACCAGCAGCCTAAGAGGGAACCCCGAATGATGATTTTCAATAATGGGCGTCAAGCTCAGGGCGAAGCCTTGCCCGCTGCCGTCCGGCGCGGTACGATTCAACCTGTTACCGCCTTAAGCAAGCGGCAACGAGGCTGGCGGATTAAGCACCCGCAAGCTGTGACCACACCATGGGACAATTTGTATCTATTCCCCCGATTCTCGGCATCCTGCCGGGGATCCATCCGTATTTGGGGGCATGGATCGGGAGCCAAAGAAAACGCCCCCACTGTGCCTTCCCTTGGTGTGGCACTGCTTTGCGGCTACCCGGTCCGCCTTGGTTACCTGACACCAAGGAATCACCCCATGATCTACACCTTCTGCGTTACCCGCAGTCGTGGCCCTATCGCTGCGCTTTCTGCAATCCGTACCGTTTCCGTTTATGCCACCAATGAGGCACAAGCCCGCACCCACTTGGCTGGCCTGCCGTTGGTATTCCTGAGCCGTTGCCCTGCTCGCATCGCTGGGGGGCAACATCATGGATAGTCTTTTCAGAGATTTTCACGATGTAACCGGGATGAGCCGGGAGCAGATGGCCAGCACAGCCAGTAAGGCACAAGAGGCCATCGAGGATCTTGCCGTTGGCCTCAAGGGGATTGGCAGTCTATTGCTTGCCGCCGCAAACAACGAGGACTGGGGCAGCATTAACAACCAGGTATCGGATACCGCGATCCTGATTGAACGCATGGGCGACATGATCCTGCTGTGTAAGCGGGCCAGTAGTAACCTGAATTATCATCTAAACCAGCCAACAGCCCCCCACCCACAGGACAAAGGGGGTAAGGTATGAAGCCCTTTGCCGAGTTCTGTGCCCATTATCAGCTTGACCCCAACACCGAAGAGGCCGGCGAGCAATATCGCGACTACTGCGACAAGCTAGCCCTGTTCCGCCAGGCAGTGGTTGAGCAACCGAAGTCTGGTTCTGATGAGCTAGGCGGCCAGATTATGCCCACCAGCCAAGGAGGTGAGGCATGATCCGACCTGACCAAACCAACCCCATGAACTCCCGCCCTTATACCCAGTGGGCAACAGCCCAGATCCGGCAAATGCTGGAGGAAACCCCGGCGGTCTGCTTGTTCCTGCTGGAGCAGACGGACAACGCCCCTCAGTCGTGCCTTGCTGATGACCTGTCACAGTTTCTCGACCGGGTGACGCTGGACCATCAAGGATCCGCAATAGACGCTCTGGCAGAGTTGCTGCCGTGGGTGGATTGCCAGGCCCTTGCCGCCTGGCTGGTGGATCAACGCTCCCAGCATAAGGCGCGGTTAATCGCCATCTGCCGCTACAGGATTGCCGCCGCTTATCTGGAGTTATCCCGCCAGCGGTTTGGCGTTCGGGCATTCATCCACCAGCACACCCACCTAGAACTATCAGTTGAGCTGGTGGGCTTGGCCATATCCAACCACATCGAGGGCGCTTTACTGGAGAGCCGGGGGCCGTTGGCTGGGCTAGATGCCTGCCTCACCATGCTGGGGGCCATGCTGGCACCTGATGGCCATGGCTTGGCCCCCATGGGGGTTGCCGTCATGGATGAGCTATTCAGTTAGCTGGTGGATGAATACCGCGGCAACGATTTACCTATCCAGAAAGCCAGACACTAAGGGGCCGACATGACAGCAACGAATCGCGTTATCCCCATCAAGAGCCGTTTCCGTCCTACCCGGTTCCGAGACCTGGAGAACAAGGCTAGCGTGTGGGTGCTGGTGGGGCCAGATGCTTGGAGCCGTGCCGAGCAGATAAACACCGCCCGGCAGACCGGTGACTCTCTCATTCTGGCGGCTGTATCTTCCGACCCGCTCACTTGTTTGGATGGTGGCCTGTGCCCGCTGGTGGTCACACCCAAGGACATGGCCGCCCCAGACTGGCGGCACCGCTTGGTGCTGGCTGGACCGGAAACCCTGTGCGTCAACATTGAAAGGGCTGGAACGGTTGCCCCTGGTTCGTTATTGGACCTGGCAGCCCACATTGCAAGCCAAGCTCATCCGGCGGCAGAGCTGCGCATTGACGGTAACCGGCCAGATATGGATGTGATTGCCCTCCACCAGCAACCCAGCCAAGAAGGCCCCGCCGGCATGCCTAGTGCTTTCCGCCTCACTGGGGATGGCGTGTGGTTCGATGAGGTGAGCCCCAAGGGTGATCTGGAGCCTGTGCGCTTATGCGCTCCCCTTGCTGTGTTGGCAGTGACCCATGACCCCAACGAGGGAGCCTATGGCCGCTTGCTGGAGTGGCACACCCTGCGAGGAACTGTGCGCCGCTGGGTCATGCCCATGGAGCTGCTGAGCGGGAACGGAGAAGATCTGCGCCGGGCTCTATTGGCCGGAGGCTTGGATTACATCAGCCCCAATCGCAAGGCAAGAGAGCGCCTGCTGGAGTATCTGGCGGGCAGCCGACCGGGGCAGACCCTAACCAGCCTAGAGCATACGGGCTGGCACGATGGCCGCTATGTGCTGCCGGATGTCACCCTGGGGCCGAACGGGGCAGAGATCATCTTCCAATCCGGTAACGCCAGGGGGGATGACTTCTCCACGGCGGGCAGTCTGAACGATTGGCAAGAGCAGATCGGGAGGCTGTGCCTGGGCAATTCCCGCTTGCTGTTCGCCGTGTCTTGCGCCTTTGCCGCTCCCCTGCTGCGCCTGGCAGGAATGGATGGCGGGGGATTTCACCTGAAGGGCGACAGCACAGACGGCAAGACCACGACCATGAAGGCGGCGGCTTCTGTGTGCGGTGGCCCGGACTACTGGCAGACCTGGCGGGCCACTGGTAACGCCATCGAGGCCATCGCCAGCCGGCGCAATGATGCCTTGCTGTGCTTGGATGAGCTCAAGGAGATAGACCCTAAGTCTGCTGGGAGCACCGCTTATATGCTGGCGAATGGCCAGGGGAAAGGGCGGGCGAAGATAGACGGCGAACTGAGGGAGCGCAAGCAATGGCGACTGCTGTTCCTTTCCACTGGAGAGCTGTCACTGGCCGAGCACGCCGAACAGGCTGGGGGCCGGTTCTATGGCGGCATGGATGTTCGCTTACCTCAGATCCCTAGTGACACCGGCAAGCATGGCTGCTTTGAAACTCTCCACGGCTTCCCCGACTCCAAGGAGCTGGCTGACGCCCTGCGCTTGCGCACCAGTCAAACCTATGGGGCACCCTTCCGGGCCTTCTTGGAGCGGCTGGCCGATGAGTTGGAACAGCACAAGCGAACTATTCGAGCCGAGGTGACCCGCTTCACCCAAGAGCTGATCCCCGGCGGGGCTGGCAATCAGGTGGGACGGGTGGCTGAACGGTTCGCGCTGGTGGCTGTAGCGGGAGAACTGGCAACCAGGCTGGGTGTCACTGGGTGGGCTCAGGGTGACGCCTTGGCGGGGGTGCGGGCTTGCTTTGCTGCCTGGCTGGCTGAACGTGGCCACCTGGGCAACTATGAGGACGCCGCCGCGCTGGAACAGGTGCGCCGCTTCTTCACTGCCAACCAGTACACCCGCTTTGCTGATTGGCACGACAACCAGCACAGACCGGCCAACCTGGTAGGCTACCGCCGAGCAGAACCGGAAGGGATCGCCTTCTACGTCACCGCTACCGGCTGGAGCGAGATCACCAAGGGCTATGACACCAAGAAGGTGACGAGGTTGTGCCTGGCGGCCGGATACCTGGACGCTCCACCGAGTGATGAGATCCGGCGGCAGCAGGTAGTCCGGTTACCCGGTATGAAGGGAACAACACGGGTCTACAAGTTTACCGAAAGAGTGATCGATGGTGAGGAGGACATGGGGCAGCCAGAATAGCTGGCCCACTTTCTGCGATTCATGTGCGCGTATGGAAACACAAAGTTGGTGGTAACACTGGTAACAAAGGAGTTAATCAGCCTGAGAGCCTTATCTGGTGCGGGTTTCGGGTGTTACCACTAAATCCAGATTACTGGTAACAACAGAGGTAACACTGGTAACAGGATGGGTGATTTGTTACCAGTAAATGCCTTGTGTTACCACTACCATGCCGGAAGTGGTAACACCTCAAAGCCAGAGCTGGTGCGGGTTTGCGGTGATTGTTACCTCGTTACCAGTGTTACCACTACTTTTAACTATACATACGGAGAGCCAGCGCCGATAGCAGGATCCCCCACCACCACCAACCCCATGCCCGATTGTCATGGTTGATCTATCGCAAGCCGCAAAGCCAGGCCCGACAAGGGCTCCGCGCTGCTGACAATTAAACAACAACCTTGCTCTGAGCTGGCCCATATATTGCGAACCCATGCGCGTCCACGTACCCGTAACCGGGGGCCGGGGTAGAGGGACCCATGCCAATGGCTGACAAGGTAACAAACAGATAGGCATGTGCTGGCCGGGCCATCACCCGAGGCACCCGCCACCCCGAAGCATCCGCGAACCGATGACAGATTCCCGCTTTCGGGCAAGGTCTGCGACCAGAGGTCGAGGATCGCGGTCTGCTGGTGGTGGTCAAGCGTAACCCGATGACGAACAAGCTGATCCCATTGTTGGGCCTTGCCGACCATCAACCCGACCACCGCAACGCCTTGCCAGATATCGCAGCGAATGGGTATGCCGACCACCTAGGCGACCACCAGCCACAACCAGCGCCACACCCAGAGGCAAGGCATGAACCCACAACCATGGGTCCCTCCCGCCCACCCCCTTGTTACGGGTACGTGGACGCGCAGTGGTTCGCAATATACAGGCCAACAAAATAACCGTTTCCTTCCTTCCCTGGTTCGTCATGGCTCAGGCTTGGTGGGATAAGGCATCACAGGTGATAGAGATAGGATCCGCCCTTGTTGCCCTACAGGCCGAGCCCTTCCCATGCCAAGACCTGGGTGATTCTGCCTGGATTCTGGGTGATTCTGCCTGGATTCTGGGTATTACTACCCGATAGGCTGTGGTTGCATCCAGTGGTTACGGATAGACACCTCACTGCCTGGGCCATAGGTAGGGGGGATCCGATCCTCCAGCCTATTCGACTCCCTCCACTGCTCCGCCCCGTTCAATTTCCATACCCGCGAAATTAAAAAATTAAACCAACCGAGGGTGTCGCGTTTCACGACATCCCCCCATCAGCGCACAACTTCAGGATGGCCACCAGCTACCGAGCAGCACAGGCTGTGATATGAGGCCATGTATTTGGGCTAACGCGCTGTCACCAATTCGATGGCACTGTCACCAATTCGATGACACCTGAAGCCGAACCACCAGCAGAGAGGGGGGAACGAAACGTGACACCCCCAAGCCGAGGCCGGATCCGTGATTGGGCTGCCTGTCGCCCATCTTCACCACTGCCTAATGCCGCGGCTAATTCGACATAGATGAACCGCATCCCTTACCACGCAAGGGATAGAATCCGGCGGCTAATTCGGCACGGCACGAAAACTACCGCTTGTGTCACCACATACCACCCCAGCGCATTGAGTTTGGGGGTATTTCTGGGGGTATAAATCCAACACGCATTAATTTTGATCTATATAAATCAAATGGATAGGTTGCCATTTCGATAGCGGCACCGGCACCATTCAAATCAAGCAGTTAGCAAACAAATCTCCCTTCTCAGATTTATGTCATTCCGCCAAGTGGCGACAGAATGGCGACAGCGTTTTTGTCATCAGCAACAAAGCCCCCTGCTCCACCTCATGTAACACCATCACCCAAAACTATTTTCATCCCCTGACCTGCGACACCTTACGGGGCATTCAGCGGGTTTAGCTTCACCGCGTCTTCCAGATGATCCGGGGCAAAGTGCGCATAGCGCATGGTCATATTGATCGTCGAGTGGCCGAGGATCTTTTGCAGCACCCGGATATTGCCGCCGTTCATCATCAAGTGGCTGGCTCGCCATCGCTCAAGCTCTGGCTATGCAACCCGAACCAACGCTGTACCAGATTCGTTAGACGTCGCTCATCGCCAGCGACAGTGTGCCCTTCCAGCCAGGGCTTGCCCTTGTCAGAGTCCAGCACAAACGCCTCAAAGACCAATACCTCGCCTTTAGTGGCGAACTGCTTGCGTGGCGCATCAGGATTGCTTTTGCTCGGGCGGCCTTCTGGGTAGACCTCGGCAAGCCACTTGCCCGTAGGGAGTTTTCGAACTGCCATATCTGCAGTCGCCCCTCAAATACTGGATTAATACTAAGGACTGGAACAATTTGTTGATGTTTGGTATTCAGTAAATGGCTCATTCGACCGACATAAGAATCTTTGTTGCAGAACATGACTCTCTTTGTCGACTACCTTTATAACTATAACCTCAACAGTTCACTCTTCTATTTGTGTTACTTGCCCGTCAGAAGCCAAAAAACCATTGACTGCCACATAATTTAAAAGCTCAGTTTCAAATCGATCCATTAACTCTGAAACCTTCCCATGAAGTCCAACATATGAATCAACAGTTATATTATAATCGTAAGCGCCGCTAAATCGGCCTACTTGCCTTCGTTGTATTGCGCCACTTTTTTTGCAATGGGCTCCAGCGGGACGTTCCAGGG
>NZ_BAAGVN010000289.1:0-8191 GCF_054780855.1 Pseudaeromonas pectinilytica | reverse complement strand
TTGGTATCCATAGCGGGCACCTCAGTCCAGCGAACTTACTGCAAGTATAGATTGCCCCAACACGTAAAGGGAACAGCGCCAAAAGCCGCCACTTGGGAAACGGCTCAGCCATACGTCGATAGCTTACGTGATTTACTCAGACGCCTTGCACTAAATGAGTTACCACAAGGCTATGACATCCGTTTAGCTGGCCAAACTGACACAAGCCCGAAATGTTTTCAGCCGGGCTTAAAGTTTGGTTTTAAGCAGGGGCAAATTGTGACGGGACATTACTTCACCGTCTATGTAGGACTGGTTGAAAGCTTTGCCGATGAGCCGATAGAAGCCAGTGAAATAGCCTGTCCTTCACCAGATATAGTGGCGGGCGCCTACTGGCCTCGCAATATCTTGTTGCCGGGTGAAAAGACTGAGTTGTATGTGGTTGTTCGCAATCATCGTGAAGAAGCGGTGGAAAGTCAGCGACCTTCGCTTCTTGTGGGAGATGAATAACGATGAAAGCACAATGGGAACAAATGAGCCCGAACATGAAGCGGGGCCTATCGGTTGCTGGTATTGCTGGTGGTCTCATCCTTATGGTGATGGTGTTTTCACCTAATCCTGACGATGACTCAAGTAGTCGGAACCGACAGGAAACGATCCGGCACATTCTTACGGATACCAATACTCGTGATGTTGGGGTCGATAGTTTGGCTGCGAACGTAAAACTACTCAGTGAGCGCAATGAACAGTTACGTCGTGAAGTTGAGCGCTTGCGTCGTGACGTCGATTCAGGACGGCTAAGCCCAGGTTCGCCTTCTATACCAAGTGAAGTCAATGCGGAGCTGGCCCGCCTTCGAGCGGAACTTGATGATGTTCGCGCTGGAGGTGATGCTGCAGTTGAAGGCACAAATAGCCGCTTTGAAGTGCCTTTATCTGCCATGGAATTGCCTAAAGAAGAAAAGCCATTGCCGTCTAACCCAGACGACTATTTTGCCAATGCGCCACTTCCTGATCCGCTCTATCAGCAGCCAGCCAATGGCCAAGGTACACGAGCTCGGGATGTTCCATTGCCGCCAATCACGATTCGTATGATTGAGCCTGAAGTGGTTGTCGAACCAGACGTTGTTGTGCAAGAAGCGCCGCCTTTGTATCTACCGGCGGGCAGCATTATCTCGGGTACTTTGATCACGGGTTTGGATGCTCCTACTCATGAGTCCGCAAGACGTGAGCCTTTTCCTGCATTGCTGAGGATTCAAAAGGAAGCCATTTTACCCAACCGATTTAGAGCGGATATCAAAGAGTGTTTCTTGATCGCCGCAGGTTACGGTGATTTGAGCTCTGAGCGTGCTTATTTGCGAGGCGAGACCATTTCATGTGTGAGAGAAGATGGTGGCGTCATTGAAACACGACTGGATTCTTATGCCGTAGGTGAAGACGGCAAAGCCGGTATTCGTGGCCGATTAGTGTCGAAACAAGGCCAACTGGTGGCCAAATCGATGATGGCCGGATTCCTTCAGGGCTTGGCAGGCGCATTTGATGTGAATCCTGTACCAACGATTCAGACGGGTAATGCAGGTGATACTCAGCTGTACCAACAAGTCATGAGCCAAGAAGCATTACAAGGTGCTGCAATTAAAGGCACTGGTAAAGCATTGGATCGAGTGGCCAAGTTCTATCTGGACATGGCTGAAAATATGTTCCCAGTCATAGAGGTAGACGCTGCAAGGAAAATTGAAGTCATAGTCACTCGTGGGGCCTCGTTGTCGTTGGCCACTTCGCAAGGGGGAGGTGCAAGAAGATGAAAAAATCCTGCATGTTGCTGACCGATCGAAGTCCGTTTCAGACAATAAGATGTGTATCCAGAGGAGAGTTAACCATGACGACATCAATGCAGAACAACCCAAAGCACCAGTCAAAACAGTGGTCTAAAGCTGGATTACTTTTATTGGCAGTCGGCTCAACCTTATTGTCTGGCTGTAGTTCATTGGGTCTTGGGAGTAGTGAATATGGATGCCCAGGTATGCCTGACGGTGTGCGCTGTTTATCCGCTCGTGAAGTCTATGAGCTTACCAGCAATGGTGCTGCACCCAAGACGATTGATGCTGTGGCGGCTCGAATTGGTTCTCCCTCTGGGTATTCACAATCTGATTTAGAGACAGGACTGCTGAGCCATCCGGCATTACCCGAGACGCAGCAATCTGCACCTATTCGCATTCCTTCAAGGGTGATGCGAATTTGGATTGCGCCTTGGGAGGGTGACCGTGGAGATCTGAATTTATCCAGCTACGTGTTTACCGAAATTGAACCGCGCCGGTGGGATATTGGGGTGTCAGCACCTCGAACGGTTTCGCCAGTGCTACGTCCACTTCAGACTCAAAGCGATTCAGCCTCAGCGGGAGCTGATGGTAAGCGCGATAACTTGAGTATCTACGGAGAAACTAACGAATGACAAATGCAGTTCGCACCATTCAAACTCAGCGCCTAATGACCATTGGTGCGCTTGGTTTAATGGCGTTAATGATTTCGGAGCCCTCATTTGCGGGCACCGGTGGTGATGCTTTCACCGATGTGTGGGATACCCTAAAAGACTGGACCCAAGGTACTTTGGGACGGATCGTAGCGGGAGCCATGGTACTGGTGGGTATTGTGGGCGGTATCGCTCGCCAAAGCTTGATGGCCTTTGCCTTGGGCATTGGTGGCGGTATGGGTCTCTACAATACGCCAACAGTCGTTGAAAGTGTTATGTCTGCAACCTTACCTGCTGTTGCCAGTACTCAAGACGTTATTGGCACAACCGTTCCAGCAATCAGCGCCGTCTTACTGGGCTCCTGATAGCAAGAAAAAACGCCCAAGCGGCCAGATATCTGACGGCTTGGGCGTCATCCTACCCCGTACCCGTTTATCATGACGGCGTTTCAGTTAGAAGTAGCCAAAGTAAAGCTGTTTGGGTTCTTTTCAATGTCTTGGCTTCATGAGAGTTATGTGATGTACAAAATGGTACTTATAGGTTATAAATTTACCCAAAGGGTGTGAAAAATACCTTCCTATAAAAACCTTTGTTTGTTCAGTGGTGCGCAATTAATAAGGCCTTTAAATCGAAGGTTGTTGGCACGATGCTTGATATTTAGGATGAACAACTTATTCGATCAAAGGACGAAACATGGCGTTATTAAGATACGCAAACTTAGGAATTCACAGGCCAGACATCCTGCTTAGTAAAGCAGTGAGTGCTCTTGGTGACTTTTATAAGTATTTAGACACCACTCGAAAATACCTAGAAAGTACGAAGGCTGTTAAAGCGATAGCTTGGGAAAAGCTGGACGATGCTCAAAGTGGAGTATGGATACAATTAGTTGAGCCTACCGATAACTGCGGTGATTTCGAAAAGAACTTAAAGCTCTTTTTAGATGAAAGTACTGACACGGTATACGAAGCAAGCCCCGCTAGATGGAAAGCCGTGGGTAGTGCCGCTAGAGAATGCCCAAATTGTAGAAGTCACGGTAAAGCTAAAATGGCTTATGCAACTGAGGAGCACGCGGACGAAATTGCGAGTGAATTAGGCAATGGGCTGTCGTCGTATGAGTGTCCAGACGGTTATGGTTGGCATTTGACTGGGAAATCACAAAGCAATGTTGGATTCAATAAATCCAACGCAATTTCAGTCCTGGACAGAAATGTAGAGAATGACAGCTTGTTATTAGATCGTTTACCTGACCACGACTATTTGGTTATTCGTCCAAACACATACCAGTTAAAGTGTCAGATTAATGCATTACAAAGCTTACAAGACACCCCTTCTATTCACCATCTTCCGCTATTGAGGCTGTTTGAAGGTAAGGATCATGCTAAGTGGCCGAATGTTCCTTATGATGAGCACTTATTTAACGATGACTACTACGTTCTTACCGATGGAGCAAGAGAGGGTACATCTCAGCAGCGTGAGTTTGTAAATATTGCACTCAATACACCAGACTTTGCCTTCCTTGAAGGCCCCCCAGGATCTGGCAAAACTACAGCCATTTGCGAACTGATTCTTCAATTCATAAAGCGAGGTAAGCGGATCTTACTTTGTGCATCAACACACGTTGCTGTTGACAATGTTCTTGAACGAATGATGTCTGAAGAAAATATTTATCGCGACATGGTGTTGCCTGTACGGATTGGAGATAAATCAAGCGTTTCTCAAAAGGCAAAGCCATGGCAATTGGAAGAGTTTGTTAAAACTGAACGCACAAGATTGCTAAAACATCTTCAGCAACAACCGCACATTTCAGTTAGTCAGAAGTTACTTAAAAGTAAGGTCGGTGAAGGTAAACATATTGTTGAGCGTCTTGTTCTTGAAGCGGCGAATTTAGTTTGCGGGACAACTATTGGTTTGCTTCAGCATCCTGATATCAAAAATAAACAATCAACATCGCCAATCTTCGATGTGATGATTATTGATGAAGCATCAAAAACAACTTTTCAAGAGTTTTTGGTGCCAGCGGTACTTGCCAAGCGTTGGATCATGGTGGGAGACCCAAAACAGCTTTCACCTTATGTTGATGATGAAGCTACCGAAGTAAATTTGCAGCCATGTTTACAGGATAGTTATCAGCGAGAAGCATGCGCAGATATTTTCTCTGCTCGACAAATCAATATTCAGAAACGAGAAGTATCCTTGGTTTGCACTGACGATGAAAAGACAATTGAATTTTATCATCAGCAAGCAAAGGCCAAAAATGTATTGGTCGCATCATCTAAAGGTCCGAAGACAGATCTACCTTACGCATCAGTAGTCCTTGGTTCGTCAGCGTTCATCGCTCAGAATGCTAATCACCTTCCCCTAGATTTGACAACCATAAGGGGGCTGCCTGCGATACCGAAAAAGTTAGAAATGCGACTTGCAGCGCATTCGAGATTAACTCGTACAAAAATCAAGACCGAGTCCGATAGCTGGGAATCTCAGCTAGCGTGGCGACTGGCTCGTATGTACGAACAGCGCCTAAATACAGAATCTAACGGAAGTTCTAAAACTGCTAACAAGTTAGAGGAAGATATCAAAGCGCTACTACCATTTGACTCAGAAAAAGACACGTTCACTGCAATAGACAGGGTACGTAGGATCTCACTGCCTTCTATTCTTGAATCACTGCAAGTTGGATTTGAACGAACAGAGTATCAGAAACAAGGCACCGCTCTGTCTGATGGGCTTCCAGCCAGTGTTTTGGATCAACGACAAATACGGCTTAGTTACCAGCACAGAATGCATCCAGACATTGCCGAGTTTTCCCGAGTACATATATACCATGAAAAAGCACTGCAAAGTCCTGATGGCCAAGCTGAAAAGCGGGACTGGGGATACCGAAGCGGCTCACATCGTTGTATATGGCACGATGTTAAAGGTCGAAAAGGCAAAGAAGGTGAAATCACCGCTGAAGTAGAAGAAATATTAAAAGAATTAAGTCGCTTTGATTCTTGGGCAAAATCAAACCCAAATGTTGAGAAAAACCAACAAAAGCCTTGGGAAGTTGCTGTTTTGGCATTCTATCGGGCGCAAGAGCGAGCTATACGTCGAGCTTTACGAAAGTGGACGGGAAATCATCACGGAGTAAGGCATTTCTATCGAGGTGAAAAATCCTCACCGTATATTGATATTCAGATATGTACCGTAGACCGTTTTCAGGGGCATGAGGCTGATTTTGTCATGCTTAGTTTCGCAAATAATCATCCCACGAGTTTTCTTGAAAGTCCAAATCGCTTGAATGTGGCAATTACGAGGGCCAAGCATCAGCTCATTGTGTACGGAAACCGCCCTGCAATGCAAAAGGCATCGGGTGTGTTAGGTACTTTTGCCAGCAATTCATACTGGTCTACAACAATCGAGACTGAATCACAGGAGGCACTATGAGCCAGGACATCATACTAAAACGAGAAATTAAGACTGAAAGTTGGCTCATACAGGGTGAAATCGCGCTGGCAGATAGCCGTCCAGAAATTAACTGCGTGCTGCAATTCCTTCAAGATTATCCGAATGCGAGTTCTGCTGAGTGCTCCGAGCATTTATTTGGGGACAAAATTGGACGTCGTGTCGTTGCTGATAGGTTACTAAACATATGTCGATTATATGGGCTTGCTGAGTCTAATCGAGACCAATACAGGCTCACTGAATCAGGACTGATTGCTCTTGAGAAAGGTCAAATCCTAGTGCCAGAGGATGGGTGTTGGAGCCTTTGCGTTTGTCATGAGCCTTTATTGCCTCATCCACTTCTTACTATTGAAGCGCACACAGAGCCTAGTGCAGCGTCGATCGGACTTGGAAAATACAGAAAAGAGCTAAATGAAAGAGCAAAGCGACTCGTTGAGATTCCTCAAATAGTCAAAGACGTTCGTGGCCTGAAGGTTGAACCAATAGGTGGAGGTTCGGAAGTACGCGTTGATAAAATTGAACTCAAAGGTGAGCGCATCTCACCTCAAGGAAAACCGTATTACATCGAGTGGAATGTGACTGATGGCAATGTCGATGTGAAGCGCGGAAAGGATCTTATATTTTCACGTCGGGTTGAACCAATCAGTCGTCAGCAAGTTTTGAAAGTACTTCTGCATAGTGAGGGCTTGCTTGAACAATGGGATGAGCAAACGGAAATCTTGTCAGTAGTTTTTGAAAATACTACTGAATCTGAGCGAATCAATATGAAGCGCGAGGTAAGTGTAAAAAGACCATCTGTTCACAAGTTGGGCTCGTTTGATGCGATGAAGTTACACAATATTTCTATATCAGCATTGACTGAATTGGATGCTAAAAAGTGGGCTAAATGGAGATTAGAGAAAAATATCAATATGTATGCCACTAATAGCAAGTACCAAGTTTGGAGAGAAAAAGCACTCGAACCTTTTAAAAGTTGGAATTTCACACTACCTGATAGGGCTGAGTTGGCAAATCAGTTTTGGACTGAAGAAGACCAGCAAAATCAGCATACCTGGCATGTCATTGCAGCCCATGATTGGAACCTATAAGGAATTATAGTGATGAATCTAATTGAAAAGTTTACTAAGACTGAAACTAAGATTGTTGATCAATCAAATACCAAGTTGCCCCCTGTGCTTTTGCCTGTTTTACCTAAACAGGTATCTGATCCACAACCTATTAATAGCTCATTGTTCTGCAATGAGCTGCAATCAAGAGTTGTCGAATTAATCGATAATGCTGAGCACTCGGTTATTCTTAGTACGTTTTTGCTTGCTGATGAGAATGTCGAATCTGCTGTCCTAAAAGCTGCAAAGCGCAAAGTTCGTGTGTACATACTATTGGCATGTGAGACTCGTCTTGATGGCGATGTGCCTGACGATGACTTTGGTAAGAAGTGTCTTGTGCAGCATAAGGAAATGTTAAACAAATTGTCTGGACATGTTCACTTTGCATCTGCGCCGCATTTCCACGCAAAAGCCGTTGTTATAGACGCATTACATGAGACTGGTAATGCTAAAGGGTTGCTTTTAACGGCAAACCTTACAGAAGAAGCACTTTTACGAAATGAAGAACTGGGGGTCTCGCTTTCACACCATCAAATAGCTGAGATCGTGAATGTGTTCCGTTGGGCAATCTTCGAGAGTGCGCAGCACCATATGACAAGCCGTGGTGAATTCTCAGCATATAAGTCGCCGGGCAATGTCAGATATCCAAGGGAATTAGCTGAAATACTGGTCACATCGAGTGAAGACGCTCGAATTAGGGAACACGCATTAGCGTTGATCAATCAAGCGGAAAATGAACTCATCATATCGAGTTTTGGATGGCAAGAGGACCATCAGCTTGTAAAAGCAATATGTGAACGTGCGAAGTCGGGGCTAAAAGTCACCATTCTATCTCGCCAAAGACCCGCAGCCATGCCAGCGTTGTTGGCTATGAAACAGGCTGGAGCATCGGTGATGTGTTTTAAATGGCTACATGCCAAAGCGATTGTAGTAGATGGAATGCATGGCATGGTGATGTCGGCCAATTTTCAAACGCATGGTATGGATCAAGGCTTTGAGTTAGGCGTAAAACTCACCGGTACTCAGGTAAAAGAGCTGATGAACTGCTTAGATATGTTTTTAACTAATAGCCACAATGAATTGAGCATCGACATGAGTCTAGGGATGATTTCCGGTGGTTGGCTAATAACATCATGTCGATCGGCCAATAACATCATGCCGATCACTATTTTTCTGCCCGCGTTTATAGCGTCTTTCT
>NZ_BAAGVN010000288.1:0-7852 GCF_054780855.1 Pseudaeromonas pectinilytica | reverse complement strand
TTGTTTCTGGCCATGATTTAACCCTCCAGAACAGAACCCTTTAAGTGTAGTCCTGAAGGGCTGAATCATGGTGGTAATCAAGTTTTTTTATGTCATCCAAATTACCAGTGCCTTTTCGGCCCAGTATCCAGATGAACGAAATTGGAACGGGGATAGTAACCGACCCCCCCCGAGTTCAGAGCCAAGGCAGCGCGACGAATATGATTGAGCTCCACTCCAGGAATACGCAAATCCACCGCCTTGCCAGACATATGCAAACTCTTCTTCGCTACTCCTCGGCTGGAACGACGCAACGCGGCATTAGTTTGCTGTGAGCGATAGCCACAAATCACATGAATTTCTTTTTGCACGCCTAATTTACGCTGCAGCTCAAACAACTGGTCGAACAACTTGGCATCAATCAGCAATTGCACATCGCCTGCACGGTGATCACGAAACAACCAGCTAAACTCTTGCAAACCATCCTTGTTATAGCGCCCGTTTTCCCAATAACAGGCGGACGCGCGTTCTCCCGTATTCGGATTATAAAAACGCAACAGCCGGGCAGGAGCAGTGCGACTGGCATACGCAGTGTCGGGCAACAGAGTTGCTGCCATCAAGCAGGCACTGCCCAACAACAAACGACGACGACTGATTTCCAGATCCAACATGTGAACGCCCCTCCCATCATGGGTTTTCCCGTACAAGCACGGACTAACCAGGCTCGACTCTATGCCCAACAGTAGGCAAAGAAGATAACGATTGGATAAAACCAGTGTCAAACAACGATTTCGAATAACGACTCAAAGGACCCTTTCTGGTCGATAAAATCGATTGAATCATGAGCTATCGCACAGAATAAACGCGCCACAAGGCGCGTTATCAGTACGATCTTATTCCAGGTTATACCTTCTGATGGCGACGCAAACTTCGCATCACGGGACCATCGCCATCGATCTTGCCACTATCAAAACCGTAGATATCGTCTCGAAATTGCAGCAAGCCTTGGGCATCCACCCAACTGCGCCAATAGACGGTATATACAGGAACCGGGGTATTTAATGGTACCCATTTGGTTGCCTTGCTCTGCAAGATGGCATCCAGTTTATCTTTACTCCATTTTGAATCTTTAAGTAATAACTCCGCCAAATCGGCAGACTGCTCAACACGCACACACCCGGAGCTGATGGCCCGGAGATCATGGTTGAATAAGCTGGGTTTCGAGGTGGAATGCAGATAGATGGAATCATCATTCGGCAAATAGAATTTATAACGACCCAACGCATTATGATCACCTGGTTGCTGGCGCAAGCGATAAGGGAAGCCGGCGGTAATCGCATCATCCAGCGTAATAGAGGCTGGATCGACCTTAGCACCATCGTAACTGTAAATATCAAATCGTTCCTTCAGCAGATAGTCCGGATCATGTGACAATTTGGGCACTATATCTTGCCGCAATATGGTAGTTGGGACATGCCACGCCGGATTCAGCACTACACTGGCAATTTGGCTGGAAAGGATCGGCGTCTGACGCTTCAGCTGTCCCACAATGACCCGGCTGCTCAGCAATTGATGTTCGCCTTCCAGGACCCGGAGCTGATACTCCGGCAAGTTGACCAACACATAGCGTCCGCTATCCAGCTGATCACCGACATCCTGACGAAGCAGAGTTCTTGCCAGGATCACCGCCTTTTGCTCAGGGGGAACCCGCAACCACATTAAGGTTTTGCGGCCAATGACCCCGTCATCCGTTAATCCATGAGCACGCTGAAAACCTTTAATGGCGGCAACCACCTCATCGTTATACAGGGTGTCGCTGTCTGCTTGTTCGAGCAGTTGCAAACGCAAAAGGACTTGCTTGATAACCGGCAAGCTGTCGCTGCTTTCCCCTGGATGCAGGCGCACATCCGGAATATCTGGCCAGGGTTCTTGACGCGCCATATCCAGCAGATGATTTAACTGCTGCCGCATGACCAGATAATTTGGCTCCTGGGGTCGCAAGGCAGTTACTGTCGCCATGAGTCCACCTTGCTGTAACAACAAAAGGTAGTCATCACTATCCGTTAGCGTCGGCTGCAGATTGAACTTCCGGACATTAAGGCGCTCTCTGGCATCCCAGCTCAACTGGTGCCACTGACTCCGAAACCGCTGCAGCGTCATATAAGACTCGGCAAAGAGTCGACCCTGAGTAGCGGCATCCTGACTATTCATCAAAGCCAGCCAGAGCTCATTGAATCGCGGATGAATATTAGCAACCGCCAATTCCAACAATTGCTGAGCCAGCTCTTTTCTTTCCTCAGCACTGGGCAAGGGATAGACGGACGTTGGAGAAAATACAACCACTGCCTCACCATGCCGAGGCGGTGTCGCCGCCGGTGATGACTCAACGGCAACCGCATGCCCCGACATGGCGACGCCAAGCATCCAAAATCCAATACCCCAACGATTGACTTGCCTATCTAACATCCTGCCTCCACTGTAGAGGGATCCCGATTGCTGATCCCTCACGGGTTATTTGCTACATCCTGTTCTGCAGAAACTGGTTCCATACCAGCCCGTTGCAGTGTTTAGGTTTCACAACAAGCTGTCAATCCGGGGATTCGCTTTCCACGGAGGCCATGATCGAGGTCACATCGAATCACACCTCGGCCAACCGTAACCCAATCCTCGGTTTCGAACCAATGCCTTCTCGAGCTCAATCACATAGTTTCACAGAACATATGTTTATAACTAAATGTCACTTCCGATTACTGTTTATATGATTAATCTAACCTTATCTGCTGAAAACATAGGGACAGCGCCATGAGCAAAGTGTACGAAGATAACTCACTGACTATTGGAAACACGCCCTTAGTCAAACTGAACCGGGTCAGTAAAGGACGAGTTCTGGCAAAGGTAGAAAGTCGGAACCCCAGCTTCAGCGTAAAATGCCGTATCGGTGCCAATATGATTTGGGACGCCGAGAAGAAAGGATTGCTGGGCCCGGGTAAGGAAATTATCGAACCGACCAGTGGAAATACTGGTATTGCTCTGGCTTTCGTGGCCGCGTCCCGTGGTTACGCCATTACCTTGACCATGCCCGCCACCATGAGCCTGGAGCGGCGCAAGCTGCTGAAAGCTCTGGGTGCCAATCTTGTCCTGACTGAAGGCCCTCTGGGGATGAAGGGCGCGGTTGCCAAAGCGGAAGAAATTCGCGACTCGGATCCTGAAAAGTATATTCTGCTGCAGCAATTTGATAATCCGGCAAACCCGGAAATTCATGTCAAGACCACGGGTCCGGAAATTTGGGATGCTACCGATGGTGAGGTCGATGTCATCGTCGCTGGCGTAGGGACCGGTGGCACCATTACAGGGATCTCCCGTTACATTAAGCAGATCCAGGGTAAAGCTATTACCAGCGTTGCCGTTGAACCCAAGGAGTCTCCGGTTATCAGCCAAAAATTGGCTGGCGAAGAGATCAAACCAGGCCCTCATAAAATCCAGGGCATTGGCGCTGGCTTCATTCCGGGTAACCTAGATCTCTCCTTGCTTGATCGTGTCGAGCAGGTCACCAGTGACGAAGCTGTCGAGATGGCTCGCCGTTTGATGCAGGAAGAGGGCATTCTTGCCGGTATCAGCTCGGGTGCAGCTGTGGTCGCAGCCAACCGGATTGCTGAATTACCAGAGTTTAAAGACAAGACCATAGTGGTCATACTCCCAAGCTCTGGCGAACGTTATCTCTCCAGTGTCTTATTCCAGGGCCAGTTTGGTGAGCAAGAACTCCAAGCCTGATCCAGAGCTAATTTTTCATTATTTTTACTCGAAAAACGAGGCGCCGGTTTATCCGGCGCCTTTTTTTCGTGCTATATACCCAAAAGAAGCTGCCAATAACATATTTTACACAGAGAAATATGTTGTCTGCCCTCGGTGGAATAATGCCATGCAAAACGTTTCATTTGCCTTCATTGACTTGGCGCAAGGGTTTTCAATGCTAACGTATCAAAAGGTAACGCATGGATATTTTTTGTTGCATCCTAACGGTATGGCCTTTTGCCAACCACGAGAGCAAGGCATAATCCGGTGCGGTTGAGGTCTTACTGGTCAAATAATTATCAACAATCAAGGCACACCAATAAGTACCGAACACGTTTAACTCGCTCGAGGATTCCAGGTTCAATATTCGTCCTGAAATCATCATCAACAACATTGGGGTGAAAAATGTTTGAGAAATCTGTAGTCATTACTGCTGAAAACGGTCTCCACACTCGTCCGGCTGCTCAGTTCGTCAAAGAAGCCAAAGAGTTCCAAAGTGAAATTACCGTTGTCAGTGGTGGTAAATCCGCCAGCGCCAAGAGTCTGTTCAAGCTGCAAACTCTGGGCCTGACCAAAGGCACTACCGTGACGATCAAAGCTGATGGTGCTGATGCTCAGAAGGCTGTAGAAAAATTGGTCGCTCTGATGGCTGAGCTGGAATAATCCAGCTCCCCCTTCAGCATTCTGGCATCCACACACAACTACAGGTACGGCTATGATTTCTGGAATTCTGGCATCTCCGGGCATTGCGTTTGCGAAAGCACTCCTGCTCAAAGAAGATGAAATCGTCATCAACAACGAATCCGTTGCAGAGGCCAATATTGAGACTGAAGTAGCGCGTTTTTTCGACGCCCGCGCTAAATCGTCTCAGCAACTCGAAGCCATCAAAGTGATGGCTGGCCGCACATTCGGTGAAGAGAAAGAGGCCATCTTCGAAGGGCACATCATGTTGCTCGAAGATGAAGAACTGGAAGGCGACATTGTCACTCTGATCCGCGACGAGCGTTTCAGTGCAGAAAAAGCGATTCATCATGCGATTGAACAATACGCATCCATGATGGCAGAGCTGGATGATCCCTATCTGCGCGAACGCGCCACAGATTTCCGTGATATCGGCACCCGTCTGGTAAAAAATGCCTTGGGCATGGAAATCGTCAATCTCAGCACCATCGATGAAGAAGTCATCTTGGTCGCACATGATCTGACGCCTTCAGAAACAGCCCAAATCAACCTGAATTTCGTGCGTGGTTTTGTCACGGATATTGGTGGCCGTACCTCCCATACTTCCATCATGGCCCGCTCTTTGGAGCTGCCAGCGATTGTTGGAACCAATGACGTTACCAAACAAGTCAAGTCTGGCGACTTCTTGGTGCTGGATGCTCTGCGCAACCATGTGCTGATCAATCCAAGTGAAGACGAACTGAACAAGCTGAAAGATGCTCAGGCCAAGTTCTTAGCTGAGAAAGCCGAGCTGGCGAAACTCAAAGAACTGCCCGCGGAGACAACTGACGGTCATCGCGTCGAAGTGTGTGCCAACATTGGCACGATCAAAGACATTGATGGCGCACACCGGAATGGCGCTGAAGGTGTCGGTCTTTATCGGACTGAATTCCTGTTTATGGATCGTGATGCTCTGCCTTCAGAAGAAGAGCAATATCAAGCCTATAAAGAAGTGGCTGAGTCCATGTCGGATCACCCGATCATTGTCCGCACCATGGACATCGGTGGTGACAAAGAACTGCCTTACATGAAATTCCCCAAGGAAATGAACCCCTTCCTTGGCTGGCGTGCCATCCGGATCTTCTTTGATCGTAAAGACATCATGCACACTCAGTTGCGGGCTATTCTGCGTGCCTCGAACTATGGCAAATTGCGCATCATGTTCCCGATGATCATCTCCGTAGAAGAATTGCGTGCACTGAAGCAAGAAATTGAAGAGCTGAAGGCCGAGCTGCGCAATGAGCAACTGCCGTTTGATGAATCCATCGAAGTCGGTGTGATGATTGAAACGCCAGCCGCTGCCGTGATCGCTCGCCATTTGGCGAAGGAAGCTGACTTCTTCTCCATCGGTACCAACGACCTGACGCAATATACCTTGGCCGTCGATCGGGGTAACGAGTTGATCTCCGGCTTGTATAACCCGCTGTCCCCCTCTGTTTTGACCCTGATCAAACAGGTCATCGACGCGTCCCATGCCGAAGGCAAGTGGACCGGGATGTGTGGTGAACTGGCCGGTGATGATCGAGCCTCTCTGCTGCTTCTGGGTATGGGGCTGGATGAGTTCTCCATGAGCGCCATGTCCATCCCGCGCGTCAAGCAGCTGGTACGCAGTGCCAATTATGCAGAAGTCAAAGCCATGGCAGACCAAGCGTTGGCTTGTGCTACCATTGCTGAGGTTGAAGCCGTGCTGGATACCTTTGTGAAGCAAAAGGCTGTCTGTTAATATCACTGCATATAAGATAAAAACAACTCTTAGGAGCTAACGCTATGGGTTTGTTCGACAAACTGAGACGACTGGTATCTGATGACAGCGCTGACACCAGCGGCATCGAAATTTTTGCACCCTTGTCTGGTGAAATTATTCCGATTGAAGATGTCCCAGATGTAGTTTTTGCTGAAAAAATCGTCGGTGACGGTATTGCCATCAAGCCGGCAGGCAACAAGATGGTAGCTCCTTGCGATGGCACTATTGGCAAGATTTTCGAAACCAATCATGCCTTCTCCATCGAATCCGATTCCGGCATCGAGTTATTTGTCCACTTCGGCATCGATACCGTCGAGCTGAAGGGCGAAGGCTTTACCCGTATCGCGGCTGAAGGTCAGCAAGTGAAGAAGGGTGACACCATCATCGAGTTCGATCTGGCTCTGCTGGAAGCCAAGGCAAAATCAACTCTGACTCCGGTTGTCATCTCCAACATGGATGACATCAAAGAGCTGATCAAGCTCAATGGTGCAGTAACCGTTGGTGAAACACCGGTGATGCGTATCAAGAAGTAATTTTACTTCTACAAAAAACCCGCCTTTCGGCGGGTTTTTTTATGGTGCTTACGCCATCAGCGTGTGCGCCGCCGGATAACTCCTTCCTGAATAGTCGACGCCACCAGCATGCCATCACGGGTAAAGAACTGACCCCGAACCAGACCCCGCCCCCCTGAGGCACTTGGACTATCCACCGCATACAGTAACCAGTCGTCGAAACGGAAATCCCGATGAAACCACATCGCATGATCGATGGTCGCGACCTGTAATCCTGCATCGAAGAAGGCTACGCCATGGGGCTGCAGGGCAGTTGGCAAAAAATTGAAGTCCGAGGCATAAGCCAATAGATAACGATGAATCGCCTGCTCATCGGGCATTTGGCCGTTGGCCCGAAACCAGACATGACGCTTCGGCGGACAAGCTTCGGCTCGCAGCGGATTCACAAAGCTAACCGGGCGCATCTCAATGGGTTTATCACTCAAGAGCTTGTCATGCAAAAAAGCCGGGATAAAGGCCTTAAGCTCTTGAGCCCACTCCAGCTCACTATTGAGCCCCTCAGGTCCCGGGACATCCGGCATGGCATCTTGATGATCCAGTCCCAGCTCTTCCAGTTGAAATGAACCATTCAGATAGAAGATGGGTTTGCCGTGCTGGATCGCCTGCACTCGCCGGGTTGAGACAGTGTTACCGTCACGGATATGTTCTACCTCGTACAAAATCGGGCAGCTAACATCGCCGGGGCGCAAGAAATAGCAATGCAGGGAGTGCACCATGCGCTCTGGCTCGACGGTCTGCTGTGCGGCCGAGAGGGCTTGCCCCATCACCTGGCCACCGAAGACAGCACCGAACCCCAGATCCTGGCTTTGACCACGAAAATGGCCTTCCTCGATGCGCTCCAATGCCAGCTGTGAAAGTAGATTATTGAGTACCTGTGTCATGACATGACTCTCTGACAGAAGAAAGAAACCAATCGGCAGGCTACCAGAATGGCCAGCATTTTAAAATTTGTGGTCACGCATGCCATCGAGTAGGAGGAGGCCTCGCGGCCTCCGTCCTCTCACACCACCGTACATGCGGTTCCGCATACGGCGGTTCATGTTAA
>NZ_BAAGVN010000287.1:0-7459 GCF_054780855.1 Pseudaeromonas pectinilytica | reverse complement strand
GGCTCGGCTCGTTTGTCGTTTGATTGGTTTGGCGATTAATCAGATCGCACAAACGACGCCGAGTTCCCTTCTTTCCCGGATAAATGATCTACATTTCGGAACGGTTATTTAGCTTTTGGGGTTCAAGATTAATTTCTACAAATTTGAGTCATATGAGTTTAGTAAAAACAGACTTATCAAACACAGTAATTGATGGTTCATGTGTCTACGGAATATCTGCATGGGATCTTATTTTGGATGGAAGCCGCCAACAAAACATTTACATCTCAGATAATGATCGAAGCATTACTGTTCCTAGTATTGAACTTGCTCAATTCATATCGCTATTAGTTAATAACTCTAAAATTCGTGATGTGATAGATTCAATTACATCAAAAGTGGTGTTAATTCTAGGTTGCTTTTCTGAAGATAGGAAAATCATCCTTGATCAAATAAAGCATGAGCTACAAAGAAGAGATTACTTACCAGTGCTCTTCGATTTTGATGGCCCCAAAAATAGAGACATTACAGAAACTGTTATGACTCTGGCATCGTTAGCTAAATTTGTTGTTGCTGACATATCAGACCCAAGAAGCATTCCTCAAGAATTAACGAAAATAGTACCTAACTTTCCATCAGTCCCTGTTCAGCCTGTAATTGTCTCAACGCAGCGAGAATATGGGATGTTTTCACATTTCTCTCGTTTCCCATGGGTGCTTGAAACTCTAGAGTATTCTGGCGATGACATTCATAATTTAGTGGGACATATCGTAGACAACTGTGAGTCTCGGCTGAAAACAACTAATAATTCTGATCATGTAGGTTATTAGCGCCAGCATAATCGCACGCATGAGCGGTTATTTAAAGTCGAAAATATCGGGTCATGCCCATAGTTAAGTCCAAGACAAAACCGGTGGCGTCGATAGCCGAGGCGCTACAAAAACCATGCGTCCGATTACGCTGCGCTAATCAGACCTACAGAACTGCGGCGTCGACCATATCTGGCAAGGGTCCGCAAGAGTCGGCAACCAGCGAATTTGATTGCCGACAACTTATTCCCAGCCAGTGGTCAAACGTTGGGCACGGTTGTGGAGCCCATCCAGGATGGCATCGCGGATCGGGGCCGGGAAGTCGGCGGGGAGCTGTTCCCTGACTCGCGCTATTACCTGGTCGGTGGCGTTGGCAAACCCGGTCAGAATGGCGGCCATCGCCGCCTGGTCAAAGCCCACCGCTTTGGCGGTCTGGAAGAAGTGACGCGGGAAGATCTGTTCGAGCTTGTACTTCTTGCCCCTGGATCCAGTCAGCCCCATGGCAAGTTTGGCATCTCGGGGATGGAACCCCCGCCCGCCAAATACCGGATACATGGAGAGAATGTCGTAAAACGGGGTGAGTCGATAGCTCCCTCCCGCTTCGATAAACAACGAAAAATTCTTGGCATGACCGTCGGTCGCCGCCAGCAGCCAAAACAGCACTTGTGCCTGCATAAAGGCATAGCGATCCTGCTCGGCGTTTGCCGAACCCAACAATATATTCATGATGTTAGTAATGCCTGGGCCGCCATGATTTTCATACTTGGCCGCTGACGGTATATTCAGGGTCTGGCAAAAATCCTCTTGTGGCCGCCGCATGATCCAGCTGTGATCCGAGGAGTATTGACGATCGAAACGCTCGACGGCCAAGGCTTTTACGGTACCGACACGCATCATGAAACAGTGCGGAACGGCCAACCCGAATTCGTGGGCGATCAGGGTGCAGAGATATTCATTTTCCACACTGTCAGAGAGATCTATGGTGAAGGAGTGACTCTCGATCTGGCCAATGGGCAATTTAATGATGTGTGTTGTGGGCGTTGAGCCTTGTGGCAGATACCAGCGCTCCCCCTGTCTGAGCAGCGCCGTCTTCTCCTGGGCTCCGGCGATGGAGATACGAAAATCATCTTCTTCGGCCAGCATCCCCAAGGGGGCATCCGCCAGATAACCGGTCAAGACTCGCTCCAACTCCTCATCCGCCAAGGGCTTGCAGGCGATGGTTCTGATATTGCCTGCCGGGGAACCTTCGGGTAGCAGCTGCAAAGCCCCGACGCTGTCTTGTCCTATTTTTGCTAGTAGATCAAATGGTTGTGTGGATTCGGCATGATGGCGGGCGAGGATGCGCTGTCGGATCTGCGGATTATCCGGTAACAGGTTATCGAAAAAATTGTAGACCTCATCCCCCCGATAGGGCTGATGACGCAACGGCATGGAGAGCGAGATAGGGCGGCTGCCTGGTAGCGCTAGCCATGCAGCATCATATTGGAAGTAATGAGCCCCGGCAGGACTCTTGCTAAACAGTCCCACCCGATAACCGTTCATATAGACGTCAAGTGCTGCCATCACCACTCCTCCTTCCAGCCACTGGAGTTGTCTTCCGCAACCCCCGGTGGTGAATTGCGCGGCTGGATCACCAGCTCTAATTCTAGGGCCGACAAGATCTTGAACAGGGTCTCCAGCTTGGTGGAATCGGCATTCAACTCGAAACTCGAGACAGTGTCTTGCCGGATCCCGACCTTGCTGGCCACCTTGCCCTGAGAGAGCTTCCGGGTCTGGCGAATATCTTTCAGATATGCACTGAGCTGTTTCGAATTGGTTACTTTCATGGGCAGAGTTACCGGTTAGAGCCGTTGAATTGATAGTTACACGCTATGGCGGGTAAATCAACATTTACCGGCTGTAGGCGGTAAATTGCATTTTACCCGCCATAGCGGGTAAATGTGAGCCATTTGCTGTTGTGATTGGTTTTCTTGTCTGTCTGGAGTGAATAAGTCACAGGTATGCGGTGAAGGTCAGCTTGGTCTATTGCCCGTGCCGGGCTGGATGAAACGGCCCCGGTGATCCTGGATCACCGGAGGCCGAACCGGTTCAATGCCCGTGCGCCGCCTCTCGCCGCTCCGAGAGGGTGATCAGCAGGCGCTGCAGGGCGATAAAGGCAAACAGTAGCACGCCTATGATGATCTTGGTCCACCAGGAGCTCAGCGAGCCGTCGAAGTTGATATAGGTCTGGATCAAGCCCTGGATAAAGACCCCGAACAGTGAGCCCAGCACGGTGCCGACGCCACCGGTGAGCAGGGTGCCACCGATGACCACGGCGGCGATGGCATCCAGCTCAACCCCCATGGCGGCCAGCGGATAACCGGCCGAGGTGTAGAGGGCAAATACGATTCCGGCCAGGGTCGAGAGGGTGGTGGAGAGCAGGTAGATGCGGATGGTGGTCAGCCGCACCGGTACTCCCATCAGCGCCGCCGAGGTGGCGTTGCCGCCGATGGCGTAGACGTTGCGACCAAAGCGGGTGCGTCCGGCCAGAATGATGCCGCAGACGACCACCGCCAGCATGATGAGCGCCAGTAGGCTCAGGCGGCCGCCACCGATGATCTTCCACGACAGGCTGGAGAGATAGGCAAAGGTCGGGTGGTCGATGGGCAGTGACTGCTCGGAGATGAGAAAACTGACCCCGCGCAAAAAGAACATCCCCGCCAGCGTGATGATAAACGCCGGGATCTTCAGGGTGTCGATGAGCCAGCCCATGCCGGCACCGAAGGCCGCGCCCATCACCAGCACCAGCGGGATCGCCAGCAGCGGGCTGACGCCCAGGGGGCCAATCAGCATGGCCAGAAACACCCCGGTAAAGGCGATGACGGCACCCACCGACAGATCGATGCCGCCGGAGAGGATGACGAAGGTCATGCCGACGGCGACTATCCCTAAGAAGGCGTTGTCGGTCAGGATATTGCAGATGATCCGCGTCGACAGAAAGGCCGGAAACGCCGTCATGCAGAACAGATAGCCGGCGACAAATACGGCTATGGTGATCCACAGTGGCAGGTTACGTTTAAACATGGCGGGAACCTCCCTTGAAGCGTTGGCTGATGGCGGGGGATTGCATGATGAGGACGGTCAGCACCACCACGGCCTTGACGATCTGGTTCCATTGCGGCTGGTAACCGGAGAGCAGGATACCGGTATTCACCGCCTGGATGATGAGGATGCCGATCAGCGACAGCAGCAGGTTGAAACGGCCGCCCATCAGCGAGGTGCCGCCGATGACCACGGCCAGGATGGCGTCCATCTCCAGCCAGAGCCCGGCGTTGTTGGCATCGGCACCGCGAATATCCGCCGCCACTATCATGCCGGCAATCGCCGCCAGGATGCCGCTGAGCACATAGCTGCTGGTCACCACCGCCTGGGTGTTGAGCCCGGCATTCTTGGCGGCGCGGATGTTGATCCCCACCGCTTCGATAAACAGCCCGAGGGCGGTCTTCTTGGTCAGCAGCCAGATGAGCAGCGCCATCACCAGGGTGATCACCACCGGGGTGGGCAGCCACAGCAGGGAGCCGCTGCCGATCCAGGCCAGTGATTCGTTGGTGAAGGTGATGATCTGTCCCTCGGTCAGCAGTTGGGCGATACCCCGTCCGGCCACCATCAGGATCAGGGTGGCGACAATCGGCTGGATGCGGAACACCGCCACCAGCAGACCGTTCCACAATCCGCACAGGGCGCCGACCCCGACCACCGCCAGCAGGATCATCGGGATGCTATAGCCTTGGCTGGCGAGGGTGGCCATGGTGGCCCCACTGATGGCCATCACGGCGCCCACCGACAGATCGATGCCGCCGGTGGCGATCACCAGCGTCATGCCCAGCGCCAGCAGGGCGGTCGGCGCACAGCGGTTGAGGATGTCGATCAGGCTGCCGAACAGGCGGCCATCCTGCAGGGTGATGGCAAAGAAGTGGTCCGCCACCAGGCTGTTGATCAGCAGCACGCACAGCAGGGCGGCCAGCTGGGCGGTGCCGGTGGGCAGCGTGAACGCCGGGCTACGTCCCGGCCGAAGCAGTAAGGATGCAAGCATGTCAGGCCTCATTGGCAATGGCGTTCATGATGGCGGGGACGGATAACTCCTGGGTCTCCAGCTCGGCGACTTGCCGGCGATCGCGCAGCACTATCACCCGGTCGGCATAACCCACCAGCTCCTCCAGCTCGGAGGAGATCACCAGCAGCGCCAGTCCGTTGGCACACAGGGTCTCGATGAGCCGGATGATTTCGGCGTGGGCACCCACATCGATCCCCCGGGTGGGTTCATCGAGGATCAAAAATTGCGGTTTGGTCAGCAGCCAGCGCGCCAGCAACACCTTCTGCTGGTTGCCGCCGGAGAGCAGGCCGATCGGCTGCTCGGCACTCGGAGTCTTGATCGCCAGTTGCTGAATGAAGCGGGCGCTGATCTCCTCCTGTTCGCGGCGAGCGATGGGGTGTAACCAGCCCCGTTGAGCCTGCAGCGCCAGTATGATGTTCTCGCGCACCGAGGCCGAGGCGATGATGCCATCGAGCTTGCGATCCTCCGGGCAGAAGCCGAAGCCATTGGCCGAGGCCTTGCGTGCCGAGCGGATGGAGACCACCTTGCCGCGCACCTGGCACTCACCGCTGTCGGCGGGGCGAATGCCGAACATCACCTCGGCGGTCTCGGTGCGACCGGAGCCGAGCAGCCCGGCCAGGCCGACGATTTCCCCAGGCGCGACGCTCAGCGAAAAGGGCGCTATGACCCCCTTCTTGCCATAGCCTTCGAAGCGGACTATAGGGCGCTCGCTGCGCACCGTCTTCCCGGCCCGGCGCAAGGCGTTATCGTCCAGCTCGCGGCCCAGCATCATCTTCACCAGCTCGATGCGGGGCAGCTCGCTGGTGTCGCGGGTACCGACCAGCTCGCCGTTGCGCAGCACGGTAATGCGGTCGCACACCTCGTAGACCTGATCCAGGAAGTGGGTGATGAAGATGAGGCTGATGCCCTTGGCGCGCAGATCCCGCATCAGGGTGAACAGCATCTGCACCTCCTGGGTATCCAGGCTGGCGGTGGGTTCATCGAGGATCAGAATGCGCGCCGAGAGGGCAATGGCGCGGGCGATGGCGACGATCTGCTGCATGGCCACCGAGTAGTGACCCAGCGGCAGGCTGACATCGATATCCAGATCGTAACCGGCCATGATGGCGCGAGCCTGGCGCTCCATGGCCCGGCGGTCGATGAAGCCGAAACGGCGCGGCTCATGACCGATAAACAGGTTGTCCGCCACCGACATGTTCGGCAGCAGATTGACTTCCTGATAGACGGTGCCGATCCCCAGCTGCTGGGCGTGGGCGGTATCGGTGGGATTGATGGCGACGCCGTCGAGTTCGATGCGACCGGCATCCCGTTGATAGACCCCGGTCAGGGTCTTGACCAGGGTGGATTTACCGGCGCCGTTTTCACCGAGCAGCGCCATGATCTCGCCGCGACGCAGGGAAAAGTCCACCTGGTGCAGCGCGCGGACGCCGGGAAAACTTTTACAAATGCCGTTGGCACTGAGGACCACAGAGTGAGCCGACAAGGGTGACCTCCCGATCCGGATCCCGACAGCCCTAAGCAGTCGGGACGCGGACGTGGTTGTGATGGGGGCTAGGGCTAAATCAGTAGCCCATGTCTTTTTTCAGATCGAGCTGGGCCTGGGCGGTCGCCGGTTCAAACAGCACGGACTCGGTCTTGATGTGCTTGGGCGGCAGGGTGCCGTCTTTCTTGAATGCCAGCAGGGCATCCAGAGCCGGGCCCGCCATATTCGGCGTCAGTTCCACCGAGGCGTTGGCTTCGCCGGCGATCATCGCCTTGAAGATGTCCGGTACGCCGTCGATGGAGATGATCTTGATGTCTTTGCCCGGCTTCAGTCCGGCTTCCTTGATGGCCTGGATGGCGCCGATCGCCATATCGTCATTGTGGGCGTAGACGGCGCAGATGTTCTTGCCGTTGTTTTCCGCCTTGATAAAGCTCTCCATGACTTCCTTGCCCTTGCTGCGGGTAAAGTCCCCGGACTGGGTGCGGATGATCTTGATCGTGGGCACTGTGGCGACGGTATCCAGGAAGCCCTGTTTACGCTCCAGCGCCACGCTGGCACCGACCGTGCCTTGCAGCTCGACCACGTTGCAGGGTTGACCGGCCTGGGTCTTGATCAGCCAGTCGGCGGCCACGGCCCCTTCATGCACGCTGTCAGCGGCGACACCGGTCATAAACAGCGAATCATCTTTGACCGTGATATTGCGGTCGAGCAGGAATACCGGGATCTCGGCCTCTTTGGCCTCCTGCAATACAGGCTCCCAACCGGTCTGCACCACGGGGGCCAGGAAGATGGCATCCACCCCTTGGGCGATAAAGGAGCGGATGGCTTTGATCTGGTTTTCTTGCTTCTGCTGGGCATCGGCGATCTTCAAGGTGATGCCGCGTTTTTCCGCTTCACTCTTGGCCACCGAGGTTTCCGCCGCCCGCCAACCGGATTCGGAGCCTATTTGTGAAAAACCAACGGTTAAATCATTCGCGCTGACACTGTGCGAGAGCAGAATAGTCCCTATTACAGCAGGGCTGACGCATCAGTGTTTATACTTTGAACAACCCCATACATTCGAACAAATATTGTTCATTCAGACAGCAGAGCCTG
>NZ_BAAGVN010000286.1:0-7136 GCF_054780855.1 Pseudaeromonas pectinilytica | reverse complement strand
CCCATCTGGCGCTCCCGGTGGTGAACCTAAGAGATCAGATCACCAAACTGCGGGATAGTTCCCTGATTTGAGCAACAACGCCATTATTTCCGCGAAATCGCCGATGAACCGAAGATCCCGTTTTACGAAACCATCCTCTATCAGGATGAACATCTCTTGGTGGTCGATAAACCCCATTTCCTGCCGGTGATCCCGACAGGTCAGTACGTGATGCAAACCCTGCAAGCTCGACTGATCCACCGTCTGCACAACAGCGAACTGCAACCATTGCACCGGCTGGATCGACATACCGCCGGACTAGTGTTGTTCTCGGTACAGCGCAGCTCCCGTGCCGCCTATCAAGGGCTGTTTTGCGAACGTGCCGTCGATAAATATTATGAAGCCATAGCCCCGGCCCTCCCCCAACTGGATTTTCCCCATCAGCGCAGCTCACGGATCGAGCGAGGCGAACGCTTCTTTCTATCCCAAGAAGTCGCGGGAGTCGCTAATGCCCACACCGAGATTGAAGTGCTGGAGCGACGAGAGGCTCTATGGCGCTATGGCTTGAATCCCATTTCGGGCAAGAAGCACCAACTGCGACTGCATATGGCCGCCTTGGGTGCTCCCATTTGCAATGACTGCTTCTATCCGGCGGTGGATGATGAGCTCGCCAACGACTATCAGCGCCCGCTGCAACTGCTGGCCAGGGAGTTACGCTTTATCGATCCTATCAGCCGCATCGAGCATCATTTCCGAAGCCAGCTAACGCTGCAGTGGTAGCACTTGAATCTCTAGAACCGTAGCGCTGGCAGGACAAATCGGCGTTATACTCAGCCGCTCTCATTGATTAAGGAAACCCCATGAACCATATCGATAAACTGGCTTGGTTATACCTGAAGGATCGACGCTTGCTGGTTGTCCGCTCACACCTGAAGAGTCTCTTTTATCTTCCTGGCGGCAAACGCGAACCCGGTGAGAGTGATGCGACGGCACTAAGCCGCGAGATCAAGGAGGAACTTTCGGTCACCCTGTTGCCCGAAAGTTTGCAGTTTACCGAGTTCTTCAAGGCTCAGGCCGATGGCAAGCCAGCAGGAGTTCAAGTACAGCTGACCTGTTATCAGGCTGAGTACAGCGGCCAACTGCAACCCGCAGCCGAAATTGCGGAACTGGCCTGGTTCAACACCGCCGATCTCGAGCGCAGCTCCCTGGTCGCCACTCTGGTTCTGAAGTGGCTCAAAGAGCGAGATCTGATTGATTGATGCAAGCTGCCTGGCGCTTAGTCGCGCCAGGCCTGCTGGATCAACGTATCGATGGGGAGAGCCTTGGCGGCGTTGAACAGCCCCAGTGACAGTCCTTCCCGGACCGAGGTCTCACCTCGGAACTGGCCGACCATGGCGGCAATGCTGCGCATATTGGCGCGGGTCCAGCAATCTTCGGCACACCACTCCCCTGCGGTCAGAGCCTCACCATTGAGGCGCAATGGTTCATAGCGCCAACTTTGCCCCCAGACAAAGCCGCCTTGCAGCTCCACTAGGCCCGCATCGGTATGCAGGCGGATCTGTTGACGGATCCCGGATAAACCCGGCCGCAGATGGCAGCTCAGATCAGCCTGGGTGGCCCCCAAGCAACACAAGATCTGATCGCCAAGTCGGTGACTCTCACCGGGGATCCAGCGCGGCTCGCCACACAGATGAACCAGGAATGATAGCGGGTGACTGGCCACCTCCAACCACCATTCGGCCGGAGAAAACTGCAGCGGCAACTCATAGTGGCAGCGCAATTCAATCCGGTGGATGACTCCCAGTCGCGGCCGCAGCGCCAGCAGAGCCTGGGCGGTATCGAGAAACGCAAAGGCATAGTTGACCCAGAGCCTATCGCCCAACCCGTTCAATGCATCAGCGCTGGCGTGGAGACCGAATAGCGGTTTTTCACAGATGACCGGAAAATCGGCCAGCTCCCGCAGCCAGTCACCATGACTGACCGCCGGTGTGGCCAACGTTACCAGATCCGGCGCCAGAGCGCGGATCTCGGCGGCCGAATCGACGATATGGGCAATGCCATGTCGGGCAGCCACATTCGCCAACTGCTGCCGCTCCCGTCCGCCCAACGCCACTACCTCGACCCCAGCCTGCCGTAAGGCATAGACATGCACCAAGCCCCAATTTGCGCCGATCACGACCGCTCTCATTGCCCACTCCCTCTCACTCATTTCTTTCCAACTCAACAGCGAATCATCACCGCCATAAAACGGGCACCATCGCCACCGGCCTGCGCCGTATGGCTCATATCAGGACCGACGCGATGACTATCTCCTGGCCGCAAACTCCAACGGTGGTGCTGGCCACGGGTATCCACCATCTCCACCGTCAGTTGACCGGCCAACAGGTAATAGATCTCTTCGCTGTGGGGATGAGTATGCCAGCCAATGCTGGCGTTCGGCTCCAGATAGCTATCCAGAATGCCATCCAGAGCGGACTGGCTGATGCCTTCGGCTTGCGCCCCCTGCTCACCCGCGACCCAGACGCAGTAATTGTTACCCTGCCCGGCAGCGGCTCCCGTAGCCGAGGCATTGGCATGCGCCGGGGAATAACAGACATGGGCCATACCCTTACCCTGCTTGAAATAGGCAGCCGTGGCGCTATCGCCCTGATAAACCGCTCCTTGCTGTTGATGGAACGACTCGCCGGGTTGCCAAGTACAAACAGGATCGTCGGCCGCGGGAACGGAAAAATTCGGGTTCAAGTGAGCGGGAAATGGCATGGTAGCGTCTGAAGGTAAACATCCGATAATCGCACCCTACGCGGTGGCGGAAAAATGGCAAGCACGGTGCGGGTGGAATCTGGCGGTGGAAGAGGCAACCGCTCCCTAGCGGGGGCGATCTCGACTCACGGCCATGTGAGATCAACCCGCAGCGGGCAATGATCACTCAAAAAGCGATAGGCATAGGCGCGTAACTGGCCCGGATGAGCCGGATCGAGAAATGGTTCCGCCGTCAGCGACTCCGGCAGCGCATGCCCGCGCAAGCCACCGGTCAAGAGGATGTGATCAATGGACGCACGCCCGTACCGGCTGGAGTAACAGCCCCGCGGCTGGCGAAAACCTCGCGTCAGCAGTTCCGGCTCGGCATCGGCGGGGAGCTGACTCGTCAATCGGGCCCACAGGCTGACACACGACTGGTCGAGAGACGGACACGCCGCCACCTTCGGCTCTTCATCAAAGGCGCGGTTAAAATCCCCCAGCAGGATCATCGGCACTTTTTGAGCCTGCCATTGGCGCAGTAACGAGGCCAATATCTTCCCCTGAGCCGCCAATTGCTGACACGCCGGATCCGTCGCATCAGCCATCCCGGCTGCCCGGCAACCAGATTTCAGATGTAACACCAGTACCTGGAACGGCTCACCCTGCACTGGCGTTAACTGTACCAACAAGCCGCCACGCGCCTCCCGGTGCAAGGGTGCACCCAGCTCGGGGACGGATATTGCCTGAATGGAACGCACCGCAGACCGCCGGACGGCAAGAGCAACTCGTTGCTTGCCATGCCGAGGCAATGGATTAGTGACCCACCACCAATCCGCACTCTCCTGGATGGACGCGACAGCATCGGTGGCCGATACGGTCGGCAGCCGGGGATGCCATGTCGATGCTACCCCCAGCACCCGGGCCAATGCGGCGTCGCCTTCAACCTCCTGCACCGCCAGCACATCGGCATGCAAGGCTGCGATACTGCGGGCCAATAACCGATAGGCGCCAGCCGTGCGAAATACGCCTTGCCGACAGCGGGGTGTTGGACGGGAGTCTAGCGTTGGAGAACGACTCGCCTCGCGTTGGCAAGCGGCTACAGCAGCCATATCGGGCAACGGCTCGTTCGCCAGCCAGGCGATATTGAAGGTGGCAATCCGCAAGGAGGCCCCCTCGACAACGCCGGACCAAGCCACCAGCAGCAGAGCAAGGAGCAGCAGAGGCCAAGCGAGAGGTAGCAGCGACAAACAAGAGAGCACGGGGCGACGCATCGACAGGCCTTGATGGGCAGACCGGATTGGCCTGCCCTTATCCTGCGCAGCAAGACGTCAGACGTCTAACTGTCAGCTCATCTGACAGCGGATGTCGAGAGCCCGTCGGCGCGCTACGGCTGCTTTGGCGGCACTAACCCCGTTTACGCCAGATCGTCACCTGGGCGATGGAGTGCTGGTACTTGCGGGCTGTTTCCCGGATCACAAAGGGTAGATCCTGCGGTGGAGCCAACTCCTCAAACTCAACCGCCAGCAGACGTTGCAAGGCTTGATAGGTACTCAAGGCCTCGCCGTTCTCACGCACGCCGCCCAACCAGTGTGTCTTGGGGGTAAAGGACTCCTGCCAGCTATAGGGCGAGCTGAGCACCAGCACACCACCGGCATTCATCCGCTTGCCTATCTCGCCCAAAAACCGCTTGGGATCCCACAAGCGATCGATCAGGTTGGCCGCCAGGACCAGATCGTAACCTTGATACTTGGGTTTGAGGTTGCACGCATCCCCTTGGCTGAACTGCACCCGCGCCAGTTGATCGGCTCCGATGCCCAGCGTCGACAGCCGCGCCTCGCAATACTCCAACAGATCCCCTTCCTGAGGCAGCGCATACCGAAAACGATCCTGACGCGCCAGGGTCAACGCCACATCGATGAACCGTGCCGAGAAATCAACCCCCTCGACATGAGCGCAGTGACGGGCCAACTCCAGGCTGGCGCGCCCGACCGAGCAGCCCAGATCCAGGGCTTTGCCCCCGGCAGGTACATAACGGCTCGCCAGCTGTGCCAACGCCTGGGCATAGTTGGCGACGCCAAAATAGTCGGGGCCATAGTGGGCATCCAGATACTGGGCAACCAAGGCATCGGTCTCGTACGGGTTCACACTCTGCGTTTCGCGATGGGAGGAGACCACATAACGGAAACCGGCATGCTGGAAGAAGTGGCGGCGGAATGCATACCGGGAGTGGCGAAGAGCCAGGTTACCGGTAGAAATCCAGGAGCCGCCCTTAATCAGATTGTGCTTGCCATCAAAAGTCGGGGTCGAAAAATCGTCATACAGGGAGTGAATGCAAAAACCGTCGAAACCATCGATAGCTGAACTGCTCCACTGCCAGACATTCCCCAACAGATCAAAGAAATCGCCCTGCGCAAAGAGATCCACCGGGCAAGAGGAGGCCCAATACTCCAGATTGATATTGCCAGGTGCCTGTGGCCAGTCCGGCTGATCAACCGCCACCTGTTGGCGCAATTGATACCACTCGGCCTCGCAAGGCAACTGCACCGACAGTCCGGTTTGCGCCGCCTTCCAACGACAGAAGGCCTCCGCCTCCAGTTGATTGACTTCCACCGGCCAATCCCACGGCATTGGCACTTCTTCACACATCAGCCGCAGGCGCAAATCAGCGGTCGGTTCACCAACCCAGAACGTAGGCTGCACGGCTTGGGTAAACTGACGCCAGCCCCAGCCCTCATCGCTCCACCAGCGCGCATCGAGATACCCCCCGGCCTGCACAAAATCCAGAAACTCGGCATTGCTCACTAGCATGCGGCTAGCTTGAAACGGCGCCAGAGCCACCTCTCGCTGGCCATACTCATTATCCCAGCCATAGGTGGCATCGCTATCCGGTTTCCCCAGACGAACCAGTCCTCCGGGCACAGCCAACAGGCTGTTGGCCGGTACCTGTGCCACCTGATGACGGGCCATCGGGCAGATGGGCCACCGGGACGAAGCCTGCACCCGGTGGAGAGGCAGTTGCCGGATCAACACCGAAGAGGTTTCCAGGTGGATGCGTTCGTGTTCAATACCCATCAGGATCACCCACGCCGGACTATGCCAGTCGATAGGCAGGCTCATGGGCATGGTCTGGATAAACTCGCTCACCCGCTGCCGCACCCTGCCGCGATACTGACGCAGTTCGGCGACGCTCGACCAGGCATAGTGACTCTCATCCAGGTCGTCCCAGCTCATTTCATCGACACCGATGGCGACCAGCGCCTCGATGCGGGAGTCCAATCGTTGCTGGATCCAGCCCCCGGCCAGCAGTTTATTGATAAAGAAAGCCGCGGTATGGCCGAAATAGAAGATCAAAGGATGACGCAGTGGAATAGCCTTATTGAACCAGGCCTCATCACCGACCAGGACATCAAACAGCGACTCATACAGATCATAGGTTTGCTGAAAATAGTCGAGCAGCTCCCGACGTTTGCTCTCGACATCTTCACCTTGCAACCCGAGGGTGCGCGTGAGGGGGGTAACAGGGACAGCTGGGCGTTCGACGTTCACGTCACGGCTCCTTGTGGGCGACTCAACAGAATTGACACGGGTATGCTCACCGTTATGGCTTGCGCGTTGGTATCTGACTATAACGAATCTAAATCCGTAAATGATCAATTCGTTTACCCGGAACATGGCATATCGACTGTTGGCTGTAGAGGAGGGTCGATGCGGAAACTGGTCAGTGGAATTTTATTCTGCATGCTCCTGCTGAGCCTGAGCGTTGGCGTACAAGCCGCTCCACTGCGCGTCGTCGTCAATCATGCGCCCCCTTATCGCATCATAGATCCACCCTACTACGGCGGTTATTACATCGAATTATTCCAGTTGGCCGCCGCACAGGCCGGATTGGAGATCCGTTTTTTGAGCGTTCCTCTCAAACGAGGTCTTCAGATGCTGGAAACAGGTGACGCCGACCTGATTCTAGGGCCAAATCGCACCGTGGAGCGCGAGAAGTTCCTAACCTTTTTGACCGAAATCCCCTTCCCGGCCGAAGACAAGGTCTTTGTGGTCGCCCACCTGGATCAGGTAATCACCAACCTGAATGACTTACAACATAAACGCATCGATGTTCTGGCCGGAGCGGCTTACCATCCTGATTTTGACCGTACCAGTCTGTTTAACAAGCATGAACTCAAAACCTACAAACAAGGATTACAGCGTCTGACACGGGATCGCAGTGATGTGGTCATCATTCCCGAGGCTCAAGCGGACTGGCTCATCGAATCGCTTCATCTCTCGCTCTTTAAATCCCCTTATCGCCTCCGGGGAGCGCCCTCCTATATCGCCTGGTCTCGCGAGGGCGCTGTTCCCTTTACGTGTTGTTGACTATTTTCACCCCACCCGATAACCAGGATTTTGCACTGTTGGGCTCTTGGTTG
>NZ_BAAGVN010000285.1:0-6824 GCF_054780855.1 Pseudaeromonas pectinilytica | reverse complement strand
CTGGGATGCGCTCCGGATGAACATGATGATCTCATATCAGGAACTTGTTCGCACCTTCCTTAGATCTGACAGGTTAAATGACGTGGCTCATGGTTTTTATTTTTTCCTTTGCCGTGCTTCAGTGACCGTAAGCCCTATTTCAGCCTTTTCAGTCGTCCTGTTTACACCTGGATTTGAATTTCCAAGCTTTCACGGTTTTTATCACAGGTTGCACTGTGACCTGTGATATAGCAGAGCAGCCTGGCAGCAAGTTGAAACCTGTTGCGAGGAAATGATAAACAGAAGCTTTATTACATGCTGTAATACAGCATGACGTTGTAGCTGATGAGGTAGCAGAAATTGATTGCGAAATTAAATGTTGAAGAACAAGACGTTGGGGCCTTGTACCAACAGTTGACGGGTCGCTCGATGAAGGAAATTTTGTTTCATCTATTTGAACAGCAAAGCTTTACCCATCGGGATGCGTTGGATCTGGATCTCCTTTGGGCAGAATATGAATTCACCGATGAGCTGATTGCCGAGATCTTCGGTGACTACTGCCGGGAGAATCCAATTCGCATGACGACCTATCAGGAAGCGATTTTGTGGCATTCAGATAAGGATCTGGTTCCCAGTGCGATCACCAAGGCGGAATTCGAAATGGGGTCGCAGATGTTTCATGAAAAGGCCGCGATTTTTAACGGTACCGTGCGCCTGATTGGTGGTTATCTCAATGATGACACCCCGAATCGCAAGGGGCTGTGTCGCTGGATTGCGCCCAACACCTTCGCCATGCTGTATGTGGTTCGGCAGGCGCGGGGCCCCTTCATGGGCTTCTTCTTCCCGCGGGATGGCGGCACCACAGTGAGTCAGGTCATGCACTAATCTGCTGCTCGAGCCTGGATCTTTGCCCGGTGTGCAAGCATCTGCACACCGGGACCGGCTCCCGCTACCAAATCGGCTGGGTTAGAAATGGGTTACTGAGCCGCTCGCGACCGAAGGTCGAGTTTGGGCCGTGTCCCGGAATAAAGGTGATGTCATCCCCCAAGGGCAACAGTTTCTCGGTAATGCTGGCGATGAGATCGCTATGATTGCCTTGTGGGAAGTCGGTTCGGCCAATCGATCCTTGGAACAAGACATCGCCCACCAGAGCCAGTTTGCTGGGCTGATGCAAGAACACCACATGCCCCGGCGTATGTCCTGGACAATGCAGGACTTGCAACTGCTGGTTGCCCAGCGTCAGGATGTCACCCTCCTCAAGCCAGCGATCAGGCACAAATGCTTCGGTCAAGGGAAAACCAAACATCTCGGATTGTGCAGGCAGCGCTTGTAGCCAAAAGGCATCGGTAGGGTGAGGGCCGATGATCGGGCAGCCCGTTGCCTGACGTATTTCGTCAGCGGCCCCGACATGGTCCAGATGGCCATGGGTCAACCAGACGGCGGTCAGCGTCAGTCCATGATTGGCAATCACAGAAAGAAGATGCTTCATCTCGCCACCTGGATCGACCAAGGCGGCGGCATTCGTTTCATCACACCACAACAGCGTACAATTCTGCATGAACTGGGTGACGGGAAGTATTTGATATTTAAGCATATGGATTCCTGTGCAAGATCCGTCTAAATCATGTTGTCGATTCTATCCTGCCGGGGTGATGCACTCCAACCGCTCTTACTGCGGAGGCTTGTGCATGGATGCCAACTCCCGAGCCAGCTGGGCATGAAACTCCTCAGTCCAGTGCAGGCCATCGGCTCCAGGGCAAAAAAGGTTGTCGGTCTGGTAACAGGGAATATGCCACTCCCGAGCAGTGGTGAGCCATAGTTCACCGAGTTCCTGGCTGGCCTGCTGCTGTCCGGCAAATAGCGTCTGCCACCCCGTCGTCAACCGCCCCAAAGGGGCGGGGGCAATCAAGGTCAACGCCGAGCTCGGTGCCAGCGCCTGCCAGACCTGTAGGTAACGTTCGAGCGCCTGTTGGCATTGCTGCGGCGTTGCGCCAGCGGCCAGATCATTAATGCCCAACGCCAACACCAGATCGGCAGGCCGAGCCCGCAAACAGCGCTGCCAATCCTCAAAACCAGGCTCCAGACCCGATTGTGGTCGGGCAAACCACAGGGTTCGTCCTGGCTTGCCTTCCAGCTGCAACGGACGATCTAACCGCTGTGCCAGTTGTTGAGGCCAGCACAGAGCGGCAGGATAACGACCCCCTCGGGGATCAAAGCCCCATGTGTTCGAGTCGCCAAAACAGAGCAGCAGAGGAGCTATTTCGTTCATCATACCGTGATCCAAACAGTGGGGGCGGAAGAGGTCATGGCCTATCCCGGTGGCAACATAGTGAACGCTGCCAGCCCATGATGCCCATGATGTGTGCTCGGGCTATCGGGCATGCGGTCGTGGCTGAAAACTTAAGGCTTGCAGGTATTCCCGACAGGCCGAGGCATCGCCCTCGAACACAATTTTTGCCGCACGATCCCGCAGATGTCGCAGGTAAATAGGATCGTAATAATCGACCAGCAGGCGCTCAATCCAGATATCGTGACCGGAAACATCGCCGTGCTGAAATTGCGCCTGTAACGCCTCGGCCAATGCGCCCTGCAGATGGTGGCAGCGCTCGGTTCCCAGCCGCCGCTCCAGTTTGCCAAGACTGGTTTGCAAAAAACGGCCGAGTGCTTCTGCTGCCGCATCCGTTGTCATCTGCTGGCTGAATCGGACTAGCAGCCCGGTGACATATTCGGCGCGGATCCGGTTAATCCGCTCGGCCAAGGGCGCGTGCAACAAGATGAGCGGCGCCTGCTCCATGCTGGTGTACAGCGGCAGTGGCAAGGTGCAACGACCGATCATCCGGCTTTCATCCTCCAGGATGAGATGGGTTTGCCCGGTTTGTTCCCGTTGTAGCAGCTCGATAGCGAGGTTATTTTCAAAATTGATATTACAAGGCTGACCCTCGGGTAGGGCACCAAAACTGGAGCCCCGGTGATGAGCGTGGCCTTCCAGATCGACCGCCGCCGGTAGCTGCGCTAACAGGTCGGTCTTGCCACAGCCGGTCATGCCGGTGACCAGCCATAAAGGATCGCGCGTGCTGATGCGGGTCAGTGTAGCAATCAAAAATTGCCGCAACGCCTTATAACCGCCTGTCACTCGCGGGACGACACAGCCCCGCTCGGCTAACCATTGCTGAACCGTCTGCGAGCGCAATCCACCGCGAAAACAATAGAGCACGCTGTCCGGATGTTGACGGATCTGTGTGAGCCAGGCTTGGAGCCGTTGCTCCCTATTTTCTCCGCTAACCAACTGATGCCCCAGTGCAATCGCCGCCTGCTGGCCCTGTTGCTTGTAGCAGGTTCCCACGGCTGCACGCTCCTCATCGCTCATCAGCGGTAAGTTAATCGCCCGGGGGAAGGCACCTTCGGCAAATTCAATCGGTGCGCGCAAGTCAATCAGCGGGCGCTGTTGTAAGAACAGCGCCGCGTAGTCTTCGAGGCAAGGTAACGGGGTTGTCATCAGGCGCTCAACTCGATGCGGTGGTTAGCGGTCGCGTGTTGTAATCGACCAATCGGGTGCAGTGTCAAGCCAGCGTCCTGGGCACAGGTGTGAAATTCAGCCACGGCCTCAGGCCGTACTGCAACCAACAAACCGCCACTGGTTTGTGGATCACACAACAGTTGTTGCTGACGCTGAGTCAAAGGCGCGATCTTGTGGCCATAGGCTTCAAAATTCCGTCCGGTACCACCCGGTACACAACCCGCCTGCAGGTAATCATCGATGGCTGGGAGCAGCGGGATGGCTTCCATATCCAGGTTGGCACTCAGGTTGGCCCCTTCGCACATCTCGATGAGATGGCCCGCGAGCCCGAAGCCGGTGACATCGGTCAGGGCCGTTACGCCAGGAAGTTTGGAAAATTCGGCTCCGGCCTTGTTCAAGGTGCACATCCAGTCAATTGCCAGTCGCGCATGCTCGGCTTGCAGTCGCTGCTTTTTTTGTGCCGTGGTCAGGATGCCGATCCCCAGCGGTTTGGTGAGGAACAGTAGATCGCCAGCTTGAGCCGTGTCATTTCGCTTGAGCTGCGAGAGCTCAACCAGGCCGTTGACGGCGAGACCAAAAATGGGCTCGGGTGAGTCAATGCTATGACCGCCGGCTAACGAAATCCCGGCATCCCGACACGCCTGTCGGCCACCATCCACCACGGCCTGGGCAATCTCGGCGCCGAGTAGCTGCACGGGCCAGCCAAGAATGGCGATGGCAACCAGCGGGGTTCCGCCCATCGCATAGATATCACTGATGGCATTGGTCGCGGCGATACGGCCGAAGGTAAAGGGGTCGTCGACAATCGGCATGAAGAAATCGGTGGTCGAGATCAGTCCCCGGCCATCGCCCAATGCCACCACGGCAGCATCATCCTTACTGTGATATCCCACGACGAGCTTGGGATCGGTGAAGGCCGGCAGTTGGCTACGCAGAATGGTATCCAGCACTTTGGGAGAAATCTTGCAACCGCAACCGGCACCATGGCTGTATTGGGTCAAACGGATGGGATCAGACATCAAATCCTCACTCAATGTATGGCGAAGGCGATGATTATACGCAGACCGCCGTTATTTGTCGGCCGATGATATGCACTTGCTCCTTGACGAGTGGCGCCTGTGGTCGCTGAAGAGCCAAAGGGCAGGGGAACTTGCATGTCATTAAATCATCATGAAAGTGCCATGGAAAAGCGACACAAGTGCGTGATCCTGTGCCGGTACCCGCTCTTAAATACTCCAATATCCGGAACTCAACGCCATGAAATTAAAAAAACGCCAACTTCGTCAACGCCATCTCTGGTTTGCCGTGTGGAATCAGGAAACCAGTACCTCGGAATATGCATTCAGTTCACAGCCTCAGGCTAAAATCAGTAGCCGGTAACCAAAACTGCTGACCATCGCTTGGTAATCATCACACTGCTTTGCCACCATGAAAGAAAAACCGGTGGTGATGTATGTATCTGGAACAGATTGAAATATCAGGCTTTCGCGGCATCAATCGACTCTCCATTACGCTGCAGCAAACAACCGCCCTGATTGGTGAAAATGCCTGGGGTAAGACCAGTTTACTGCGCGCCCTCTGGTGTTTATTGGGACAAGGGGTGGTTCCCTATCAATTCGAATTGGCCGATTTCCATCACGCCGACGACGCCGATGTTCCCTCCAGCCACCATGTGCACATAGTGCTCACCTTCCGCGAATACCGCCCCGATATGTGTCAGCACTCCGAGCGTCTGTCCCGCTTGGCCAAGATCTGGTGTCGCAGCAAGGATGGTTTGCACCGCATCCATTATCGGGCGGCCGCCGAATTGATGGCGGATGGCCGGGTCGAGTCAGAACATGGTTTTCTCGATGCTCAGGGCCACAACTTGTTGATCCCCGAGCCTGAGCCGCTGATCCATCTGCTGATGTTGATGAACCCGGTGCTGCGATTGCGAGATGCCCGTAGCACCCGTTACGGTGGCGATGATTGCGCGGCCCAGTGGCAGGATCAGCTGGATAGGGTATCGCAACGGGTCTTGGACGAGGATAGCAGTGGTATCGATGAGCCCACGTTACGTCAAGGCATGGGTGCGGTCCGCAGCCTGATGGAGCACTATTTGAGTCATTTGCCACCGCTGCGGACCAAGCCGCGCAATGCCCGCGAAATTGTGTCGAAACCAACCAGCTTGCGTGGTCTGGGCGCGTTGCAAGAGCTATTGCGCGGTGGGGCTCATGGCCGCGCAGTGGAGCTGGCGATGGCCGGGTTGGGGGGGGCCTTGCTCGCGGCGCGTGGCGATCGGGAGATCGAGGTCGGCGCCCGTCCCATCTTGATCCTGGAAGACCCCGAGAGTCGACTGCATCCAACCATGCTGGCCTTGGCCTGGGGCTTACTTGAACAGCTGCCCGGGCAAAAAATCCTGACCACCAATTCTGGAGATCTGCTGACCTCTATCCCATTAGGACAAATTCGCCGCTTGGTCCGTCAGCCCCACGAAACCCGGGCCTTTAGTCTCAATGATGAGCAGATGAGTGCCGAAGAGTTGCGGCGGATCACCTTTCATGTGCGCATCAATCGTCCCATGTCGCTGTTCGCGCGGTGCTGGTTATTGGTCGAGGGGGAGACCGAGATCTGGCTGCTTTCGGAGCTGGCAACCATCTGCGGCTACAGTCTGCGCGGCGAGGGGGTGCGGATCATTGAGTTTGCCCAGTGCGGTGTGGCACCGTTGATCAAGGCCGCGCGGGATCTGGGTATCGAATGGCATCTATTGGCCGATGGCGACCAGGCGGGCAGCAAGTACGCAGCCAGTGTCCGAGGGCAACTCAAGGGCGAGCGGGAAACGGATCGGCTCACGCCGCTACCGGCCAAGGATATAGAACATTTTCTGTATCACCATGGTTTTGAGGCGGTATACCGGCGTGAGGCCGGGGTGACAGCACACCAGATGCTACCTCCCAGCAAAGTGATTGAACGGGCTTTGAGCCGACATAGTAAACCCGCTTTGGCGCTGTCGGTGGTGGAGGCGGCCGAGCAGGCAGGGATCGAGCAGATGCCTGCCTTGCTACGGCAAATGTTCAGCAAGGTCATCGCCTTGGCTCGACGACAGAATTAATTCCCCCTCCCTCCGTCAACGGCTCTGTTGCAAAAAACCGCCACAGACAAATAGGCAGGCGGAGCGGGGAGCAACCTGATAGTGACCCTGTATTTCCGGTAAGGGATTGCCCAAGGGAATAATATCCAACGGCGAGGGCAGCGCGGTATCCACAATTCGAGGCGCTGTTCCCTTTACGTGTTGTTGACTATTTTCACCCCACCCGATAACCAGGATTTTGCACTGTTGGGCTCTTGG
>NZ_BAAGVN010000284.1:0-6806 GCF_054780855.1 Pseudaeromonas pectinilytica | reverse complement strand
CTCCAAGTCATCCCATCACCACCACGGTGACCGGATAGCGCCTGTCACGGCGCTGCGCGCCATGCCCGGCGCACATAAAAAAGGGCGCCGTAGCGCCCTTGGTGTCAGAAGGTGCGAGGATCAGGGGAAGTCGTGAATGCTGACCGGCGCGCTGACGCCACGCTGGAACACGTTCACCTTGCCGCACTGAGCAAAATGGTTGCCGCTGGTGTAAGGGGTACCAGACTGGCTGACATTCGCCTCCCAGCCGGCGCCGTTCTTGATGTAGGTCTTGAACTCGAACCAGAGACCGTTCACGGCCTTGGAGCAGTCCATCTGCACATCCAGCATCCAGTAGTGCTGACCATAGCTGTTCAGAGCCTCGACGCCATAGCCATCGACTGCCACCGTCTTCTGAGCACCCCAGTTGGAGGGCCATACATTGGTGGTCCAATCCATGGCCGTGCCGACGGCTGCCGTGCTTTGTGATGCCTCGGTGCCATACCAGTCCAGATACTGGTCGTTGGCCTTCCAAGGCGCCGTGGTGGTGTTACGCAGGTTGTTGTGCACAATCGGGATCGCGCACTGGTAGTTGGTGCTGGTGCACGCCAGACCTAAGTTGTTGGCCGCATAGGTATGATCGATACCGCCGCGCACGAACATGTCTTCACCGGCGGCCGTGGTGCCATACACCAGCAGCACGGTACGCTTCAAGCCAGGGGTGGAGCCCTTCTTCCAGACCGCCCAATCGGTGCCGGATTGCACCAGGGTCCAGCCACTACCGCTCGGCGACCAGGAGCCATTGCCCATCTTCATCGCCAACTTGTCGCCGATATAGGCGGCATAGAGCCCCTGCTCGGCGCGATCGATGGTCACAGTAGAGTTGGAGTGGATGCCTTCTGATTTACGCAGTTGCATCAGCGCCTTGATCTGGCTACCCAGGCCCCAGTTGAAGTAGTGGGTGTAGTAGACAGAAGGAACCCCGGGATGGGTCATGATATAGGCATAGGCCTGCATCACCTTGTCACAGGGCACCGGCCAGTGATTCTGACCCGAACCACAGGTACCACTCGGACCCGTGTCATGGTTGTCTACGAAGGTCACGGAGTGAGAAGGCCACCAGCCAATGGCGCCTTGCGGCTTGCCGCTGGAGTCCTTCAACACGGAGAAGTTGTAGGTCGACAGCGCCTTGTTCAGCAACCCCTTGGTGGTGAAGTCAAACACGGCACTGGTGCCGCCGGTGGCGTTCACCCAGTTGATCAGCAACTGACGGTGGGCATCCGGATAGTTGGCATCGGAACCGCAGCCTTCACCGGTGTAGCACAGCGAGGTCCAGTATTCACCGACGCTAAAATAGGGACTGGTGGCGTTGTTGTAGATGCCGACATAGCTGCCATTGAAGCCCTTGACGTAGTCATAACGCCAGCCGTCAAAACCGACGCCCTTCAGGGTATTGTTCATCCAGTCGGTGATACTGGTCTGCACGAAGCCCTGGCTGTGGTCGATATCCCGCGCGGCGGCATAGCCACCACCCGAATCGGCATTGCCACGGGTGCCGCTGCAGTTGGAGCCGGTAGCACCCCAGGCTTCATCATCGGAAGTGATGGCCTGCATGCTCCAGTTCGGGTTGGCAAAGCCACACCAGCTGCCGGTGCCGTTGCGGTGGTTGATGACGATATCCGCCAGTGCCTTGACCCCCTTGCCATGCAGGGTACTGATCAGGGAGGCCAGCTCAGTCTCGGTGCCATATTTGGAGTTCAGATCGTTGAGCTGCTCTGGCAGATAGCCTTCCAGCGAACCGGCCTTGGAGGGTGGCGGCAGCCAGACCATGTTGAACCCGGCGCTGGCGATCTCGTCAGCATTGGCCGAGAGCTGGTTATACCAGGTTGCCGAGCTGGAGGCTGAGGTCCACTGGAACCCTTGCAGCATGATATCGGTATTATTTTCTGGCACGCCAGCCCAGGCGCCACAGGAGACGGCCGCCAGTACCGACAATGCCAAGCATTGTTTCTTCATCGTTTATTTTCCTTCGTTAGGCTTGCTGTATCGAACTCTTGTGTGGATCGAATCATTATTGCCACCGTCACCGCCGTCCACCGCCTGCACCAACAGGGGAGTGGCGCGGCCATCGCGACCATGGTCCTGATGCCGCAGCATCAGGGCATGATTCCAACCCCATGTACCGCTAGAGACAATTATCCAGAGGCGGTTTTGTGAGCAGGGTGAATTTGTAAAGATAAAGTTGCGAAGCCGCTCACTTTTTAACGGCAGCGAAATAGAGCAACCACATCAGTCCGTCTTCAGCATCACCACCGGCGCGGAGGATGGTCCAATCTAGCCCATGGCAGCAACACAGGTATTGACGTACAGAGGGCACTGAACATGCCTAACCTTTCAGCGCCACTGCATAACCATAAGAATCCCCCACTTCAGCAATCTCGGATTAACAAGCTACTAAATTCGTATTTTTTGAATTTAATTCCCAATTAATCCATTGAATGCAGAATAGTTACGCAATATATTGCGCGCCTTGCCGAACAGTTGGCGTCCGCGTCACTGACTGAACATTCACCCCGGATAGTGAAACGATAACGATGAAGAAGAATCTGGGTCTGGGCGCCTTGATAGCCCTGGTACTGAGCTCCATGGTGGGCGCCGGTATTTTTAGCCTGCCACAAAATATTGCCGCCAATGCCCAGGTCGGAGCCATCGCTCTGGGATGGGTGATCACCGGTCTGGGCATGATCTGTCTGGCGCTGGTATATCAATGTTTGTCCCTGCGCCGGCCGGATCTGGATGGCGGTATCTTTACCTATGCCAAGGCCGGTTTCGGCAGCTTTGTCGGTTTCAATGCTGCCTGGGGCTACTGGATCTGCCAACTGCTGGCCAACGTCTCCTACGTGGTCGTGGTGTGCAGCGCGCTGAGCTATTTTGTCGATACCCCGGATCAAGTCTGGCTGGGTGAAGGCAATACCCCCTATGCCATCGCGCTGGGCTCGCTGCTGATCTGGGCAGTCCAGGCGCTGGTGATCCGCGGCATCAAGCTGGCGGCCTTCGTCAATATCATCACCACCATTGCCAAACTGATCCCGCTGCTGGTGCTGGCGGTGGCCCTGATGCTGGCGTTCCATATGGATACCTTCACTCTGGATCTCTGGGGTCAGGGCACGCCGGAGCTCGGCAGCGTGATGGATCAGGTCAAATCCACCATGAAGGTTACCCTGTGGGTCTTTATCGGGATTGAAGGGGCGATTGTGGTGTCAGCCCGGGCCGAGCATCGTCGCGATGTGGGCCGCGCCACCATCATAGCCCTGCTCAGTGCGCTGGCGCTGTATGTGATGGTCAGCCTGTTTGCCCTCGGTGTCATGACCCAGCCGGAGATTGCCGCGCTGAAGAACCCCTCTACCGCCGCGATCCTGGAAAAAGTGGTCGGCCCCTGGGGTGCCGTGTTGATCAATGCCGGCTTGATGATTTCCGTCTCCGGGGCCTTCCTGAGCTGGACCATGCTGGCCTGTGAGGTACCGTTTATCGCCTCCCGCACCGGGCTGTTCCCGACCTGGTTTGCCGCTGAGAATCGTCGTGGCGCCCCTCACCATGCACTGTGGGCCTCGACCCTGCTGATCCAGCTATTTCTGGTCATTATCCTGTTCCAGAAGAGCACCTATCTGGCGCTGGTGAATATCACCACCTCGGCGGCGCTGGTGCCCTATGTGTTCTCCGGTGCATATGGCTTGAAGCTGGCGTTGACCGGCGAGACCTATGGCGCGCAGGAGCAGAGCCGCTGGCGGGATCTGCTGATTGCCGGGGTCGCTACCCTGTATGGCCTGTGGCTGGTGTATGCGGCGGGGATTGACTATCTGCTGCTGGTGACCCTGCTCTATGCACCGGGCATCGCCATCTACTGGCTGGCCCGCCGCCAGCATGGCGCACGTCGTCTCAATCCACTGGAGCTGGGGTTATCCGCCACCCTGTTTGCCCTGGCGGGCTGGACTCTGTATCGCATTGGCTGCGGGGATCTGGCGCTGGTCTGATCCCCCGGCAACCAGCGGCGAGCAACAACTCGCCGCCATTGCTGACTTTTCCCGCACTTGAGCGCGAATACGGGAAAAATCATTGCAATCTCAGTAGGCTACCGTTAGTATCGCCGCGTTGTTATGGGGGCTCTGTTGGTCCTCCCGCATCGGAATCTCGTCGACCTGGTCAGGACCGGAAGGTAGCAGCCAAGGCGAGTCCTTCGAGTGCCGGGATGTGGCTGGCAGAGCCTCCACCAGTTTAAAGATTCGTTGTCGTTTAAACCATAAGTTGACATATCTAAAGCATAAGCTGGCATAAACTTGCACCATAAGTTGACATAGCCTAAACCTGTAAGAAAGTAACAACAGGTTGGAGGGGTTATGTACCGTCGGCATCTCAAACACTCCCGCGTCAAGAACCTCTTCAAATTCGTCAGCGCCAAGATGAACACTGTGCTTACAGTGGAATCATCCCTAGAGTTCGATACCTGCTTTCATCTTGAGTACTCCCCTGCTGTTAAAGCATTTGAAGCTCAGCCAGAAGGCTTCTATTACACCTTCGAGGGTCGCAACTGTCCCTACACCCCTGATTTTCGGGTCGTTGATCAGCAAGGCAATGTCAGTTTTATTGAGGTCAAACCCTCAGATAAAGTTGCAGAACCAGACTTTCTCCAGCGTTTTCCCTTCAAGCAGCAAAAGGCTATTGAGCTTTCTTGCCCACTGAAGCTCATAACAGAAAGGCAGATCCGGATTGATCCGATCCTGGGGAATCTCAAGTTATTGCATCGCTACTCAGGCTTTCAGAGCTTTACGCCTCTGCATGTGCAACTGCTCGGGTTAGTAAAGGATTTCGGCAGGGTTTCGCTAGCTAGGTTATCCGGTTCGACAGCTGCGCCACCTGGAGAAGTTCTAGCAACGGTTTTGTCACTGATCGCCTGGGGGTTAATTCATAGCGACCTGACTGAGCACGAAATGGGCTTTTCCACTATCGTGTGGATGAGTTGATGTGTGCTCAACCGACCATTGGGGCGCCAAGTGGATTATTTGAGGATGAGTTTACCAATCCTCAGCCACAAGAGGCTTCTGAGCCAGCGGCTATATCACCAACAGTACTTCCTGCCACTGTTGATAGCTTTCCTGCTGATCTCAAGGCTCAAGCACTTCATCGTCTCGACTATATCCGCTGGATTGAAGAGCATTTGGTAGGCGGTTGGACAGAGAAAAATCTGGTTCCGTTACTTGTTGAAGCAGCTAAGGCATTGCCACCACCTGTGCCAAACTGGCGGACTCTGGCTCGCTGGCAAAAAAATTATAATCAACATGGTAGAAAACTGACGGCTCTTATACCCAAGCATCAAGAAAAAGGGAATGTGAGAAGTCGACTGCCATCGAGTGATGAGATTTTTTTGAACAAGCTGTTCACTGCTTTCTGGTTGGAGAACAACCGTCAATAGCCTCTGCTTATCAACGCTATACCGACATTATTCGTATAGAAAACCTCAATGTGGTCGAAAATCCGATCAAGGCTATATCCTATATGGCTTTTTACAACAGAGTAAAAAAGCTACCGGCCTATCAAGTTATGCGAAGCAGAAAGGGCTCATATATGGCTGATGTGGAATTTAGGACCATCAGCAGCCATAAACCGCCAAGCCGCGTTATGGAGAGAGTCGAGATTGACCATACGCCGCTGGATCTGATCCTGCTTGATGATGATTTACTTGTTCCGTTGGGGCGACCTTGTTTAACGCTACTGATTGATTCATACAGCCATTGTGTTGTCGGCTTTAATCTCAGCTTCAACCAACCTGGTTATGAGTCTGTTCGTAACGCATTACTCAGCTGCATTCCCCCAAAGAACTATGTTAAAGACAAATACCCGACCATTGAGCACGAATGGCCATGCTATGGCAAACCAGAGACGTTGGTTGTCGATAACGGGGTTGAGTTCTGGAGTAAAAGTCTGGAGCAGTCTTGTCTGGAATTGGGGATCAATATTCAATACAACCCGGTTAGAAAACCTTGGCTCAAGCCCATGATTGAGCGCATGTTTGGCACTATAAATCGTAAACTTCTGGAACCGATTCCCGGCAAGACATTCTCCAATGTTTTAGAAAGAGGCGAATATGATCCCCAAAAAGATGCAGTGATGCGGTTTTCAACTTTTTTGGAGATCTTTCACCGCTGGATCATTGACGTTTACCACTATGAGCCTGATAGCAGGCACCGCTATATCCCAATACAATCTTGGCAATATGGTTGCAATAAATTGCCACCGGCACCCGTTGCTGAGGATGACCTGGCAAAGCTTGAGGTCATATTAAGTATCAGTCTTCAATGTACGCATAGACGGGGGGGGATCCAGCGATTTCACTTGCGTTATGACTCAGATGAGTTGGCATCCTATCGGATGAATTATCCTGATAAGACGCATGGCAAGCGGAAAGTGCTCGTAAAACTAAATCCTAGAGACATATCTTATGTGTTTGTTTTTATAAAGGAAGCTGGCAAGTTCATACGAGTTCCTTGTATTGATCCTGAAGATTACACGAAAGGTTTGAGCCTGCAAGAACACCAGATCAACATGAAAATGCACCGAGATTTTATTGACACACAAATGGATGTTGTCAGCCTCGCTAAAGCGCGAACTTATATTAACAGCCGGATACAAAGCGAACTGTCCGAAGTCCGTCAAACACTGAAAAAACGCAATACCAAAGGGATTAACAAAATAGGCGTTGTTGCTCAAATCAGGGAACTATCCCGCAGTTTGGTGATCTGATCTCTTAGGTTCACCACCGGGAGCGCCAGATG
>NZ_BAAGVN010000283.1:0-6694 GCF_054780855.1 Pseudaeromonas pectinilytica | reverse complement strand
ATGTTAGGAGGTCACATGGAAGATCAGATCCTGGAAAACGGGAATGGTTCCGTTCAGGGCGCTACTTGTGTATAAGAGTCAGGAGTGCCCCGCAACATTTTGCTACGAATAACAGTATTATATCGCGCTAAAATAGGCCGTTAAAAATCATGTTGGCAATGATTCGGCGCGAACAATCAGGTCATCCATATTCAAGTTCAGTTGCTCGATTCGGATTATCTCTTGTTCTGTAATACCATCCCACAATTGCACATGCCGCTCATATAGCGCCCATCTGAACGCATGGAAGCCATTCCATACCAAGCCCATCCATGATGCATAGTTCAGATTAAGCAGGTTCTGTGTTACGTAGATCTTCCCAGCATTCACTGCACTTGAGGTGCCATAAGCCATTGCCAAGATCATGCGGAATCGAGGGTGCATTTTTGTCGGCATTGTTTGCATGGCTGCTTCACAAAACGGCAGACCGTAGACATTCATCTGTTTGGCAATGAAGAAAACACGCAGCAGTATCTCCATGATCATCATTGGTATGCTTGTCACCACAAACTGGCGGAAGTCATATCCGTTGACGTACATGTACTCGACTTGTTTGCCGAAATTTGAGTCTCCTATGGGGATACCTTCAAGCATCCGTAGCAGCCCCATAAACGGCGCTGGCAGGCCCATGCCTCGATTGCCATTGGCCGATGGTGCATTCACATCAGAGCATAAATGCCCAATCATGCGGCCTATCAATTCAAAGATGGTGCCATCAGGAGAGGGAACGGTAGATGGGTAGCTGACGATAACGCCGTCATGAACAACGGTGCACGTCCCACGTAACATATCCAGGACACCAAAGATGACGCCAAGAATCGGATCATGGGCCAGAGAACGCAGGCGGTGATTGACCGGATTGATCACTTTCCCATAAGCGTCCACAAGTTTGCTTGTGACTGACGTATCTGGTGCCCCGATTTTGTATTTCTCGCTGAGGAGTTTGCTCAGTTCGGGGGGAAGTGCTTTGTTGAAAGCATTTTGGACCCAACGATTGAAAATTCCATCAACTTTTTCTGTCCATTTGGTTGTTGGTTTTGGTGGTGCCTTAACACATAGCAGATCAATCATCGCAGCGATTAATCCGCAGCTGCCACCAATGGCATAGTCCCAACCATCCAGATTGTACTCACGATTGAAAGCTTCAACATGCTGGTTTATTCGCCTGCTGGTGGCCAGTAGGTCATCCTCGTTAAGGATGTGCCCAAAGGTTGTTTCACCCTTAAAGCGGGTGTTTGCTTCACGATAGATATCTGATAGCGAATGCTGAGGCAGAGGTGAGATCTGTGTCTGGGGGCGTTTTGCTTGTTTTTCTATCTCTAGAGCAAGCTCTGTCTTATCGATAGGATTTTTTGCTACAAGGGCGGCCAGCTGGTTTTTGATGTCATCGAGATCGCTTCTTATGACACCATGCTGGTGTGCAATATTATCGCCACGCTCTTGAAGCAACCGTATCGCATCGAGTTCCTTTTGATACGGTTGCTTTTTCATGCGGGTTTCTTCTTGGCTAGCAAATCAATGGTCGCGCGAATTGTTGCCAATTCATCACGGAAGTGTTCGGCATTTTTTAGCAGATGTTCTTGCACGTGGTATAGCTTCTGTATTGCAGTAGCTAAAGCAGCAGACAACTTCGCATTCTTGCGTTTTTTTGCCAGTGCGTAACCGCCAATACCCAAGAGGACAATCGGCGCAGCAAGGACCCCGATCCCTGCTACCATTCCTCCACCAACCAGACCTCCTGCAGTTGCCAGTCCAGAGGTAATTCCTGCACCAGAAAGACCGGTAACGCCAAGACCATATAGTGCACCAAAGGCAGCGGTTGCTCCCACACCAGAACCAACTGCGCTAGCAACGCCTTCGGTGATGCCGGGATAGTCGTTATCGAGCGTATCGAGAATTTCTTGTACTTCTTTTTGTGCGCTTTTTTTCATTGCAATGATTTGGTCGTCACTCATTGTGCTCATGTTGTTATTCCTTGTTTGATAAACAGTTCCCTTGCTTCGTGCCTATTGGCGGTGTTTCTTTGTCTACTGACCTGCCCAATCTTTAGCACAGCGGTACTTTGACCATGTTCGTAGTTAGGGTTGGGTTGTCACAGTGAGCACTGAATTGAGAGTATTCGGTTAATCAATCCACCACCTCAACCACGGGATAGCACGCATCGCCCCAGAGGGTTTCTGGGTGCTCCATCATCAAAGAAATGATCTGGGGAATTAATTTGTGCAGCAGGCCGACGCAGTCATGCAGTTGCTTGCGGTTGACCTGACTATTCCAGGTGGCGCCACCATGAATCAGTTGATTGCGCAGGGTATAGAGGCGGTTGAAGATGACGCCAAGCAGCATGGGCGTATTCCCGCTGGAGAGAGCCTGACTGGCCATTTTCTTGCCAGTGGCTAGCTGGTTCTTCCACTCCTGCTCTGTGATGCGTTGGCTGTGGTAATCCCAGAACCCTTGCAACACATACGGCGTATCCAGTAGTACCCGGATGCTGCCCGAGAACTCCTGCCAGACCAGCTTGTCGATGGCCATTTGTTCATCAAGAAGACAGAGCTTCTCCAAAAAGTTGCGGAACGTAGTCTGCTCACAAAGACGAATGGCGGGGTCTATTTCACAGGCATACGCGGCATTGAAGGCAATCCAGAGGAAAATGAACTGGCCATCCTCATCTTCGGCCATTTCGGCACGCTGCAGCCAGCTCAGTGCTCGATGGACGCGGAGTGACAGATTGGTCGGCGATAAGTCACGCAGTTGGCGATGTCTGTTTTTCAGCTGTGAGTAATTCAACGGCAACGCTCCTTGTTATCAAGCTCCGAGTGATGAGCTCACAGCTGACTGAGTTCGTACTCGAGGGATGTGACCAGACTATTCGATTTCTCGTCAACGCACCTGATTGAGCCTCACATTTCTTTTTTCTGCAACCCGGATCTGCTCGAATATACGACATGTGGATACGTTCAGTGTCGAAGCTAACCCATTGAATGCGTATGCTCTCTTCTTATTGAGGGGCGTTTGGTCTGTAAATCGTACGTTTGGTTTGGCCTCATCTGGTCGAGGTGATCAGACGCATGGCTCTGCCTCGCTCATGGGGATAAACTGCTGCCTCATCTGTTTTCATTATTTATCGTGTCATCTAGCGCGTCGGCGGCGTTATCGCCAGCCAGAGCGCGCGATCTTAGCGGTTACGGGACGAACATTTCATGGCGATCAAGAAAAACGAACTCTACTCCTCCCTGTGGGCCAGTTGCGATGAACTGCGTGGCGGCATGGACGCCTCCCAGTACAAGGACTATGTGCTCACCCTGCTGTTTGTGAAGTACGTTTCCGACAAGGCCAAGGGCAACCCCTACGCCATGATAGAGGTGCCGCAAGGGGCCAGCTTTGACGACATGGTGGCGCTCAAGGGCGACAAGAATATCGGCGAGGCGATCAACCTCACCATATCAGCACTGGCCGGAGCCAATGATCTCAAGGGCGTCATCGACATCGCCGACTTCAACGATGAGGACAAGCTGGGCAAGGGCAAGGAGATGATCGACCGCCTGACCAAGCTGATCGGCATCTTCGAGGGGCTGGATCTCTCCGCCAACCGCACCGAGGGCGATGATCTGCTAGGCGATGCCTACGAATACCTGATGCGCCACTTCGCCACCGAATCGGGCAAGTCCAAGGGGCAGTTCTATACCCCGGCCGAGGTGTCGCGCATTCTGGCCAAGGTGATCGGCATCAGCCGCCAGACGCCGCAAGATGCCACCGTCTACGACCCCACCTGCGGTTCCGGCTCCTTGCTGCTCAAGGCCAGTGACGAGGCGGGCCCCAAGGGGCTAACCATCTACGGTCAGGAGATGGATAACGCCACCAGCGCCCTGGCGCGCATGAACATGATCCTGCACGACAACCCGACCGCCAAGATCTGGAAGGGCAATACCCTGGCCGCGCCCCAGTGGAAGGAGGGCAACAACCAGCTCAAGAGCTTCGACTTTGCCGTGGCCAACCCGCCCTTTTCCAACAAGAACTGGACCAGCGGTCTGGATGCCGAGCACGATGAGTTTGGCCGCTTTGTCTGGGGCGTACCGCCGGAGAAAAATGGCGATTACGCCTTCTTGCTGCACATCATCAAGAGCCTCAACAGCCGCGGCAAGGGGGCGGTGATCCTGCCCCACGGCGTGCTGTTTCGTGGCAATGCCGAGGCGCGCATCCGCGAGAATCTGCTCAAACAAGGCTTTATCAAGGGCATTATCGGCCTGCCTGCCAACCTCTTCTACGGCACCGGTATTCCGGCCTGCATCATCGTCATCGACAAAGAGACGGCGCACCAGCGCGCCATCCAGGCCAACGGGTATAGCAGCCAGAGCCTGTTTATGATCGATGCCAGTAAAGGCTTTATCAAAGATGGCAACAAGAACCGGCTACGCGAGCAGGACATCCACAAGATCGTCGATACCTTTACCCGCGAGCAGCTGATCCCCCGTTACAGCCGCGCCGTGCCGCTCTCCGAGATCGCCGCCAACGACTACAACCTGAATATTCCGCGCTATATCGATGCCAGCGAGGCCGAAGATCTGCACGATCTGGCCGCCCACCTTAAAGGCGGCATTCCCAATCGGGATATCGATGCACTGGGCGCTTACTGGCAGGTGTTTCCGACCCTGCGGGCCGATCTGTTTGCTCCGGCCCATGCGGGTTATAGCCATGCTCTGGTGGAGGCCGCCAAGGTCAAGGGCGCCATACTGGCGCACCCCGAGTTTGTCCGTTTTGCCTCTGCTTCACTCGAACCCTTCTCACGCTGGTTTACCGAGTGCAATCTGGCGGAGATAAAGCCGGGTGAATCGCCCAAGGCATTGATCGAGGAGATCAGCGAATCGCTGCTCGCCGCCTATGCACCGCTGCCGCTCATCGATAACTACGATATCTACCAACTGTTGCTGGACTACTGGCATGCCGTGATGCAAGACGATGTCTATGTGCTCTGCCAGGATGGCTGGGTGGCGGGCAAGGTGCTGCGCGAGCTTAAAGTCGACAAGGGCGAGAAGCTTAAAGAGACGCCGGATCTGGTGCTAGGCAAGAGCAAATACAAGGCCGAGCTACTGCCACCGGCGCTGCTGGTGGCCCGCTTCTTTGCCAACGAGCAGGCCAACATCGACGCCCTGCAGGCCGCCGCGGATGAGGCAAGTCAACATCTGGAAAGCTATCTGGAAGAGCAAGGCGGCGAGGAGGGGCTGCTGAGTGACGCGGCCAACGATGCGGGCAAGATCAACGCCGCCAGCCTGAAGGCGCGGCTCAAGCAGGCCAGCGATGCCGACGAAAAATCGGCGCTAAAAACCGCCATCAAGCGGTTCGAAGCCGAAAGCAGTGCCAAAAAGGCGGTAAAAGAAGCGCAAGAGGCGCTGGATCGGGCTGTGGTTGCCCGTTACCCCAAGCTGACAGAGGGTGAGATCAAGCAACTGCTGGTGGAGGATAAGTGGCGTGCCAGCTTGCAGGCCGCCATCGAGGCGGAGATTGAGCGCATTACCCAGCAGCTGGCCAACCGCGTCAAGGAGTTGGAGGAGCGCTACAGCGCCACCCTGCCGCAACTGACCCAGCAGGTCATTGATCTGGAAGCCAAGGTGGCCGCGCATCTCAAAAGCATGGGGCTGGAGTGGGCATAATGGCAGAACCGATGATGCAAGAGGCAGCAGGCAAGACTATTCCGGCAGGCTATAAGCAGACCGAAGTGGGGGTTATTCCGGAGGATTGGGAGCAAGTAGCACTAGGCGATATCGCGGAAGTCCGTATGTGCAAACGGATTTTTTCTGATCAAACAACTGAATTAGGTGAAATTCCATTCTTCAAAATTGGAACTTTTGGTGGACAGCCTGATGCTTACATTTCAATTTCCAGATATAACGAATTTAAATCAAAATACTCGTTCCCGGAAAAAGGTGATGTCCTGATTTCTGCAGCAGGAACTTTAGGTAAAACGGTTGTTTATGACGGAGAACCTGCATATTTCCAAGATTCAAATATTGTTTGGCTGGAGATTAATAAAAATAAAATCATTAATGAATACTTGCATCATTATTATAAGGTTATTAGCTGGGCATCTCCTGAAGGCAGTACAATATCGCGATTGTACAATGGTATTATCCGTGCAACGGTAATTAATCTACCTTCTTTGCCCGAACAAACCGCCATTGCCAATGTGTTGTCGGATAGCGATGCGCTGATCGATGCGCTGGAGCAGCTGATCGCCAAGAAACAGGCCATCAAGAGTGCCACCATGCAGCAACTGCTGACCGGCCGCACCCGCCTGCCCGCCTTCGCCCTGCGCCCCGATGGCACCCCCAAAGGCTATAAACCCAGCGAACTGGGAGAAATCCCAGAGGATTGGGAGATCTATTTAATCGATGATTATACGGTAAAGGTTGGAAGTGGAAAAACGCCAACTGGCGGTGCATCTGTATACGTGGATAGTGGCCGACCATTTGTTCGAAGCCAGAATGTTGGGTGGGGAAAACTCGATTTATCCGATGTTGCATATATAACAGAGATGGTTCATTCGACTTTTCTCGGTTCAGAAATAAAAGATGGTGATGTCAGGGCGAGATCGTGAACGTTTTATAACCAATATCAAGTCTTGATTGACGTAAATCTCCACCTGTGATCATATGCTTCCTTT
>NZ_BAAGVN010000282.1:0-6430 GCF_054780855.1 Pseudaeromonas pectinilytica | reverse complement strand
ATGACCGATGAGGCGTCCGGCGGCGGGCGCCCGACCGGTAGAACAATCCCGGACAATACGCTCAACGCCATTTTTCAAAAGACCTCGCGCCGGGATCGCACCGAGGGTCGCACCAACCTGACCAAGGTTTTCTGTGCTGTACGCACCGCGACCGCGGAGTCTTATCAGGGGAGCCACTTTGCCGTTACCCGCGATGCTGAGGATGCCCATATCAATGTGGTCTGCCTGCCGGGTACCCCCACGGATACCCGTGCTGAGGCCCGAGCACGCATTGAAGCCTATTTAGTGCCTGGCGTGTTCAGCAACCTCTATTTGCTCGGTGACCAGTACGCGGGCCAGCGCACCATCCTGCTGTATCAAGAGACCAAGGAGCAGTTGCCCGAGCTGGGCTCTACCCTGTTCCTCAAGCAGCTGGATAAAACCGGTGCTGTCGTCGCCACCGACTACGTCAAGATCAAGAGTTACGATGCCGAGATCCGCCAATTCACCTATGAAAGGGGAGGCTCTTTTGAAACAGTTACCCGTCGTCAGCTCACTATCAAGTTGGCTGGCAAGCTGCGGATTAACCTCATCGGCGGGGTTCCATATCCGACTGGGACCTTAGTCAGCGGCGATACACCAGCCGCCAAGGTTTACTTCACCAACGTAGCAGATACCGCCCAGTTCTACGGCGTGTCGGCACTGGCGCAGGCAGCAGTGGCGGGTAGCGCATCGGTCCGCGTCAAGGATGTTTACAAGCCGATCGTACCCAGTGCCTACTCCGAGACCAACGTCATCGAGCAGCAGGCCCTCTCCGATCTCGCTCAGTTAGCAGCATCTGGCCCAGCCACCTCGGCGGCGTTAACCTTTGCACTGGTCGCCGGTAATCAGTCGCGGGCGTTTATGCCGCGCATCCCGATGCGGGGGGCTGTGCTGACCATCGATGGTGGCGTTTATAAGGATGATGGCTCAGGTAGTTTCAAATTCGTTTCTGGCGCGGATAATTTCAGCCAGATCACCCTGTCCTATGAGTCCGGACAGATTGACGCCTATCGCAAGACCAACGTGTTCACCAGTGGGGCCCAGATTGCCTACACCCCAGCCGCCCGCATGATTGGCGCGGCAGTGAGTGTCGAGAAGGAAGTCACTGTGGCCAACCGCACCTTCAGTTGGAATTGGTCCTATCCCTATAACCCGCCTGAAGCGGGATCCGTGGTGATCTGGTACCGCAGCCTTGGCAAGTGGCAACTGATCCAGGATGACGGTACCGGCCGCTTGACCGGAGCCGGCACCGGAACGGTTACCGCGAGCGGCACCATATCGGCTACGTTCAGTTCGCTGCCGGATGCCGAAACCAGCATAGTGCTGATGTTCCTGCCGATCGGGGCCCTGGAGTACACGCCTCTGGCTGGCGCCATCACGGTTGCCAAAAAGCAGGAGCTGGCACTGCCTTATGTGCCGCAGCCGGGAACATTAGCAATCACATGGACCTCAGGAGGCCAGAGCAAAACCGTTACTGATAACGGCAGCGGGGTGCTCGCGGGAGATCTGACCGGCGCAGGCTCTGTTAGCTACGCCGGTAAATCCGCCACATTTGTTCCCACCGGGCTCCCAGACGATGGCGTGTACCATGTTGCCTATACTCGGGGTCCGTACCGCCTGGCCAACGTGACCATCCCGAATGATGCCGCCACCATGGCAACCTTCAGTGCTGGGGCTCCGCTGTCACCAGGCAAGACGTTGGTGCGGTATCCGCTACGGCGCCGCACCTCGACCGGCTCACCGGAGACTGTGACGATCACCCTGACGGATGATGGCACTGGCAAGCTGCTGCGGGACGGGGTGCAGGTCGGCACTATCGATTACGCGGCTGGTACCGGCTCGTTCTCATGGGCCAAGGAATACACCTATACCGTGTCTAGCTATGTGTTCAATGGTCTGGCGATGCAGCTGCAAAAAGAGACCATCACCGCCACCGAGTTGAACGGTGGCGCTGGAACGATGGAAGGCTTGCCGAGCAACGAGGCGGCAGGAGTAGTCGATAGCATTACTGTAAATATGCCGGAGCTCTCGTTCTCCCTGGCGGCCAAGAATCTTGTCTCTGGTAGCCTGATGTTCACAGATGGCGGCAATATCTACATCGAACGCGACGGTATCTTGTGGAAGAACCCGGACAGCCGAACCGGGGCCGGTAGCCGTGTGGGACGTGTCGAGCTGGAGGCTAGCCGTGTGGTGATCAGCGATGCCAAGGGCGTTACCGGGAACATCCTGATTAATGCTGGTGTGGCGTTGGTCGCTTTGCCATATATCACCAAGGCGATTTGGAAAACCCCAGGGGCACCCCTCAAGTCTGGAGCCTTGGAGATTAAGGGCACCACCGCTAAAGGCATGGTCTATTCATCCAGTGACTCGGGGACTGGGGAGCTGAGTGGCCTGCTGGGTAGCGGGAAAGCAGATATCTCTATGGGGCTGATTTCTATGTCGTTCTCGGAGCCCATTGAAGCGGGCAGCCTGAAATACACGACGACTATCCTGACAGCCATCCCACTTGACTCTGATGCCATCGGCATTGACCCGGTGCGCCTGCCTCCGGATGGCAAGGTGCCGATCTATCAAGATGGGGTCGGCGTGGTCATCGGCCATACCGCTACCATCGACATCGGCACCCCGACTGCCAACCAGGTGATTGATTGCGGCCGCGACTATCTGGCCGAGGTTTGGGTCACCGATTCTGCTGGCAGCAAATTGGCGGTTAATCAGTACGCCGAAAACCGTGATACCGGCATCGTCACTATGGCCAGCCCGTTGTCACTCATCACTGCTGCAGGCGCGGCGCTGGTGCCGCCGCTGACACTGCACCATCGCATCGAGCACCGCAGCCTGGTGCAGGATGTGCAGCCGAATGGTGATCTGACGCTAGCCATCCCGCTGGCACAGGATTATCCGGCCGGTAGCAGCTACGTCAGCTCCTACATCCCGCAGGGGGATCGCTACGCCAGCTGGAGCGATCTGTTTACTCAGCAGTCGTGGGATGCCAACAACCCGAACTGGACGGATTCTCCGGTTGGCCCGGAGTTGCTGGCCGACTACAACGCCATTGACTACCCCATTGAGGTCAGCAACCAGTCGACTGTGGATGACGAGTGGCTGATCAAATTCAGCAGCCCGACCACGTTTGATGTGGTCTCCCGCGATCGAGGTCTGATTGCCAGCAGCAACATCAGTTCAGATTTGATGCCCAGCAACCCCAATACAGGCACCCCATATTTCATTCTTCGCAAGGGCGGGTGGTCGGGAGGATGGGCAACCGGCAACGTGGTGCGCTTCTCCACTCGTTCTGCTCTAGCGCCGGTCTGGATGTTGCGGTGTGTCAGCATCGGCGTGGCCACGCATCCGGATGACCGGTTCGAGTACATGCAGTATGGGGATGCGGACTGATGGCCAGAACGCTGAACTATCGAGCCATCGATAGCCAGGGGCAGCCGGTTGCCGGTTGCCCGGTAGTCATCATGACGCGCACCAAGGGGCTTATCCCAGGCTCCGAGCCGCCCGCTATTGGCCGCTATGTGCTGGGCACTACGGTCACTGCGGCGGATGGAGTCTGGTCATTCGAGACTGATGTGGATGGCCCACTGATGGCCGTAGCCTGGGATCCGGCGCGGCCAGACCGCCGACAAATTGTAATTGAACCGATTATGGGGTGATAAATGGGCGCATATGTAAAAGGGAAAGGCACGGAGACTGAACCGTATGTAATTAACTCTGTTGCTGGAATCAAGCAGTTATTTACGACTGATGCCAACAAAGGGATTTATGCAGTTTTGGCATGTGATGTGGAAATGTCAGAAAGCGACAGAATTGTATATTCAGACCTACCGAATCCTATTGTTTTCACTTTGGATTGCTTAGGGCACAAACTAAAAATTCTGACAACAAACACATCCACAGCTTACGGGATGGGGGGGTTTGATTGTAATTTCACCATAAAAAATGGTGAGGTTACATTTGATAGGGCAAATACATATGCTCGTCTATTTGAATCTGGACGTCTGACTGTAGTTAATGTCATTCTGTATTCAAATAGATCCACTAATTCAGCAAACACAATAAAATTTATCAATTCAATATCGAAGTTTGTTGCTGATTCGACAACTGGCTCATCAAACTCGTTTAGCATTGGCGTAACGGTAAGTGGTCTTACTAGGGTTGATACATTATCAAACCCATATGACCCAGCCATTTATTCAAGTTTTGATAAATCAATTTGGGTGGTTGATGGTAATTCATACCCCCGATTAATTCCACGAACCATTCCGTACATAACCCAGTTTTGGGCCGTCAAGGGCATAGTGAAAGTCGGCGGAGTTCCAGCAAAACGCCGAATTACAGCTCATCATCCGGTAGATTTTTACCTGATATCCGAGACAGAAAGTAATGAGGTTGATGGTGCGTATTCAATCGACTGTGGTGGCTACACAGACCATGTCTATGTCATTCATTCAGACAAGTATGGGAATAAATTTTCTGCCAATAAATCCTATGTCGTTGGTGATGTTATCCACCCGTCATCACCTAATGGCTATCGGTATGTCTGTGGAATAGCAGGCATATCGGCGTCAACAGCGCCAGCTGATTGGCCTATTAACTCGGCGTTGGTCAGTGGTGGTGCGTCATTCGACCCGAAACCGGTTTATTCTCCGTGTGCCCATATGGTTACGCCAGTGCTTTACGATAGCGTAACAGGTCTACCGGTATGACAGCCTACCTTTATCCACTAAAAGGCATCCAAGCAGATAGCGATGCGTCGTTATATCCATTTCCACCATGGAACCTAGTAAATTCAGATGTTCCGGATTGGGCAAACACCTCAAGTCGGTACTTAATCCATGGGACAGTGACGATAGATGGTGAACCATCAACACGAGACATCGTATTAATATCATCCACTACAGAGCTACTCGGGGAAGCGACATCAACCACCGATGGAATCTTTGATTTTATTTGGACAGATAATTCTGCACCGGTAATTGCGATCATGCTGGATGATCTCGGTACCGAGTGGGCGCCTGATGCCATCTACCAGCAAGGCACTGTGATTTACCCGCGAGCCTGGAGCGGCTGGCAGTATGAGTGCGTCTCCGGCGGAACAGGTCCGACTGATGAGCCGATATGGTGGGCGGGCGAGGGCGTGACGGCCATCATCGGAACGGCCACGTTTAAAGCAAGACAGTACATTCAGGCCCAGGCGCATGGGTTGATCCAGCCGATTGTTGAGGAGCACTGATGGCCTATTCAGTACCTCCGGCCAGTGCCGTTGATTTCAACATCAGCCGCCGCCCTGCGCGACCGCATTTGCTGCCTGGGTTAACCGGCGTCATGCTGATGGATGGGCCATTGATACCGCCCGGGGTACCGCGCCTGCGCCGCAGAGCAATGGCTGCGTGGGTACCTGCGGGCGAACTGGATGCGGTTGGCAGCCAGCATATGACCGGCATGGCCATCTGCGATGCGCGGCGTGGTGAGCGACTGCAGTTAGCATCGCCGCAATTCAGGGATGGATCCTTGGGGTGGAGCGCGGCTGGCCATGCCGATCTACGACAGGGCGAAGAGCTGCGGCTGGCCAACGTCATCGCCAAGCTACCGGTGTTGGCTTCCTGGGCGACAGCTCGGCAGCTTGATACTCGGATTGGGGCGCAATGGTCAGCTGGAATTCCAATTCCTGCGGTCATCGGCACTCAGCACCTGCAGATGCTGGCAGCGTGTGATCGTCGTGGTGCGGATATCAGCTGGTCAGTGAACTTGCGCGATCGGCCTTTTGACCCACGTTATGACCTGACACCACCATTGCACATGCTGCCGGTCATCGGCCAATCCATATCGTTTGCTGATGGCTATGCCGCCCCAGCGGCCAATGCAGTCGATTTCAGTTTTAACCACGACATAACCCCACGCTCTATCTACCCGCGCAACAGCGCCCCGCAAACCGCACTGCTGGGCCAGTTGTCCGAGCGTGACGGCGTAGGCCGTGGCCGATGGGGCGCCGGAGCCTGGTACTCACATGGCGGATATCCCAGCTGGGGCGATGACTCCGGCGGCGAGATAGGCCAACTCGAACCACCCATTGACCCTGCAGAGGCGCCATATCACATCATGAATTCTATTCAGTGCTTTGCCCTGGTTGGCGATGAGCGGATCGCCCTCGCGCCAGATAACATCAAAGTGACCCTCCTCATTGAAAGCTATACATGGGAGATGACGGCGGACTTGTATGGCCGCACATCAGTGAACTATTTGCGGCCCGATGCCTCCGGTTTGAAACATATCGAACTACTGATGAACGGTCATAAATGGCTGTTTGCTATCAAGAGCTATCGTCGGAGCACAAAGCTGGCCAGCGAAACCTATAGCTTCACGGCTCAGTCGCGCAGCATGCTGCTGGATGGCGAACAGT